>CAZJCO010000056.1:0-11881 GCA_964544375.1 uncultured Myxococcales bacterium | reverse complement strand
GAGGCGCCCGCGCCCCGGGCACGGCGCCCGGGCACCCTCCATTTCACCCCGAGTCCCGCGCAGCGCTTCCTCCCCCACGCAACGGTGGTGGCCAAGCGGCTCGGCGGCACCCCTCCTCGCCGAGGATGAGCTGTTTGGCGAGCCCTCGGCGCAAGCCGATGCTGGAGCCCGATTCGATGCCTTCCTACACGCCCAGGCAACGATCCAAACGGCCGCCAAGCCCGACGCCGAGACGACGGCCGGAAGAACCGTTCGCGCCCCGCAACCCGATCACGTACTCGAAGACGACGACGGCGTGCGCCAACTGCGCTACCGCATCCGTCGCGGCGAAACCATCTCCGACATTCTCGATTCGGCCGGCGTCGGCCCCTCTGAGGTTCAACGCTGGGTGGACGCGGCGCAACAGGTCTACGATCTCGACCATGTTTACGCCGGGCAGGCGATTGCTCTCGACGTGGATCGTGACGCCAGCCTGCTTCACCGTCTTGCTCTCGATATCGATCACCGTACTCGCCTAGTCGCCGAGCGCGAGAACAATGCTGTCGTTGCACGCCGCGATGCGATTCACTTTACGCGGCGGCTGCGGGTGGTTCAGGGGAGCATCAAGCACAACTTATACATGGCCGCCGTCACACGCGGCATCCCGGACCGGATCATTTCCGACATGGCCGAGGTTCTCGGTTGGGAACTCGACTTCTCGAAGGATCTGCGTCCCGGAGACATCTTCCGGGTCATCTACGAGGAACTGGTCGATTCCCAGGGAATGGAATCCCGGCCTGGACGCGTCTTGGCGGTAGGCATCGAAAGCCGCGGCCGTCAGATCGAAGCCTTCTACTACCGGCCCGAAGGCAGCGATCTCGGTTCCTACTACGATCGCGGCGGCCGCGCCCTGGGACGCGCTTTTCTCCGCTACCCGGTGGCCTTCTCGCGCATTTCGTCGAAGTTCTCGGCCTCACGCATGCACCCAATTCTCAACCGTAACCGGCCGCACTACGGGGTCGACTTCGCCGCACCGACCGGCACTCCGGTTCATGCGATTGCCGCCGGCGTAGTAACCCTTGCCGGCTGGCACGGCCAGAGTGGGCGTCTGGTCAAGATCAAGCACGATGCGACCTACGAGTCGGCCTACGCTCACCTGTCTCGTATCGCGTCAGATCTGCACCCAGGCGATGAGGTAGCGCGAGGACAGTTGATCGGCTACGTCGGTTCGAGCGGGCTCGCGACCGGCCCGCACCTGCATCTGGCGCTGTATCGGCACGGCAAATACGTCGATCCGCTCACCGTCGCCCTACCCCGGGCCCCCGCTCTGAATGGAGCGCCGCTGGCGACGTTCGCCCGAACCCTCAGCGCTGTGGACCGAACCTACGCACGCGCCGAGTCCAACGACGTACGGCTCACCCGCCTGGCCGCCGGTTCCGAATTCTAGCTTCGGCCTTGCCAACGAAAACTCCCGTCGCTCCGACAGGGATATTCCCACCCAGGGATTGTCCGCGAGGATGCCGACCCGTACAGTAGACGCGGGGAACCGTGCAAGAACTCCACCCTCCCGAGAATTCGGCCGAGCCGACCACGGGCCGCCTTGGCGCCGCTGTGTGTCTGCTCTCGTTCGGCGTATTGACGGTTGAAATCTGCCTTACGCGTATCTTCTCGTTCACAATTACCTATCATTTTGCCTACCTTACCATCGCCGTCGCGTTGCTCGGCTTCGGCAGTGCCGGCTCCGTCCTCGCCGCCTACCCCGAACTGTTCGGGAGCACTCGCCGGCGCTTTGTCATCAGCACTTCGGCCGCGTCGGTTAGTTCCGTTGCAGCACTCGCGTTTACCGCGGCCGTCCGTTTCGACCCAATCGCCATCGGTTCGAACCCACAAGCGCTCGCCATCCTCGCCCTTTACTATGTCGTTGTCACCGTTCCTTTCTTCTTCGCCGGACTCGCAGTGGCCACCGTATTCACCTGTCGGCCGGAACGGATCGGGACGCTCTACGCCTGGGACCTTCTTGGCGCGGCGCTCGGATGCGCTGTTTCGGTACCGATCATCTGGCAGATTGAAACACCGGCGGCGGTTTCGAGCGGGGCCTTGGCCATCGGGGCGGCCGCCCTGCTGCTCTGTGCAGGCGACGGGCGGCTTCGCCGTGGGGTTCTGAGCAGTCTCGTCTTCACCCTGATAGCCGGCGTTGCGGTTTCCGGATACGTCACGTTTTCTCCATCGCCGGGAAAGTTCCTGTCCAATTTTCTCGCCTCGCCCGGAGTCAATCATCTGTTCAAACGCTGGACGCCGATCAATCGCGTAGACGCCGTCGGCTGGAACGCTCATGCCGGCAGCTGGCGCGGCAGTTATGCCGTCTCTGGCGTCAGCCCACGCTATCGAGGCCGCGGTCCGGAATTTCGTATGGTCGGTTACGACGGCGGCTCGTTCGCCGTCATGTACCAGTGGAATGGCGGCGACAGGGAACTCGACCTCTTTCGCCATCATGTCATGGCCGCCCCCTATCGCTTGCTGGATGAGCCCCGCACGTTGATCATCGGCCTTGGTGGCGGCGCCGACGCTCTGGCCGGAGTCGCCAATGGCGTTGGACCGATGATCGGGCTGGAGCTCAACCCAGTTACCGTCGATCTCGGCAAGAACGCCTTTGAAGAGTTCAACGGCGGGCTATTCAATTCTCCCAGACTCGAGGTCATCCCAGCGGAAGCCCGCCATTGGGTCGAGTCGCACCCACAACGGTTCGACCTGATCGTGCTGAACAGCATCGACACCTTGGCCGCGCTCTCGAGCGGAGCCTACGTTCTTGCGGAGAGTTATCTATACACGGTCGAAGCGTTCAATCGCTACCTCGACCATCTCGACGAGGGCGGCATCTTCGCGCTGTTTTCTTTCGACAACAACGGTGTCGCCGGACCGACCTTCATCATTCTGCGATACCTCGAGACCCTGCGCCGGGCACTCTTGTCCCGTGGCGTGAGGAACCCCGGACGAAACCTCGCGGTGTTCGCGGGCAGCGAAGACACACCGCTGGTGGCGACGCTGGTCAAAAAGAGTGGATTTACGCAGGAGGATGTCGAAGCGCTCGATGCCTTCGCTGACAGCCAGGGCTTTCGCTTCTGGCAGCACCCGCTGCGGCCGGTCGATCACCAGGTCAGTCGTTATTTGAACGCATCGAGCGAGGAACAGACGCGTTTTCGAGAGGAGCACTACCTCCGGCTCGACGCCGTCACCGACGCAAGCCCGTTTTTCTTCAACTTCTACAAGTGGCGCAGTCTGCTCCGTCGCGATCCGCGCGATAGCGGCACGACCCCAGCGACCGGCCAGCGCATGTTGCTGGCAATGCTCGCGCAGGCCGTCCTGTTCTCGATCGTCCTCATTCTGTGGCCTCTGCGAAGGCTACCGCGCGATCGCATGAGCAAGCGTCCATCGGCACTGCTGTTGTATTTCGCAGCCCTCGGCATCGGCTTCATCTTCATCGAGATCAGCCTGATGCAGCGTTTCGTGCTGTTTCTCGGCTACCCTACTTACTCGCTGTCCGTGGTACTGTTCTCGCTCCTCACGTTTACCGGACTCGGCAGCGCGATCACCGGGAAAATCCCGTCCGTTTCGGCTAGACCAGCTCAAATAGCAGCCGTCCTGCTGGCGATGGGACTCGCAGTTTTCATGCTCGTCGCACCGGGGTTGTTTGAGGCCAACCTTGCCCAATCCTTGGAACGCCGGATCCTGTTGTCGGTACTTCTGATTGCTCCGCTGGGGCTGATCTTGGGAACGTTTTTTCCCCTCGGCATCCGCCTGATCCAGGCAACCGACCGCCGACTGGTTCCGTGGGCCTGGGCGGTCAACGGCTGCAGCACGGTCATCGGCACGATCCTGGCGACCATGCTGGCGATGGCCTACGGCTTCGACTTCGTGATGTTGCTCGCTCTGGCAACCTACGGCGTCGGCTGCGTGGCGCTCGGACTGGCTCAGAAACCGTCGGGGCGCATGGCGGCGTCGTTGCCGCCGTCCACGTAAATGATGCTACCGTGCACGTAGGCCGCCTCGGAGCCCAACAAGAAGTCGATCACCGCCGCGATCTCGCTCGGCTGAGCCCAGCGGCCGAGCGGAATGTCGAGCGCTTCGACGCCTTGCCCCCACACCGGGTGCGTCACCGAGCCGGCCAGCAACGGTGTGTCCGTCGCACCGGGGGCAATACCGTTCAGCCGCACCCCCGCCCTACCCCAGTCGCCCGCACGACGACGCACAGCCCGACAAAGCGCGTGCTTGGAACCGGCGTAGGCTGTAAATCCGTCTTCCTTGGAGATCAGCTCGCGAGCTTTCTCCTCATCGTGTTCGAGCAGGGCCTCGACGTATGGATGCTCACCGAATGCGCCGAACTGGGCGGAGTTCGAGCAGACAACGACCGCCGAGGGATCCTTGCCCTTGGCAAGAACCTCACACAGGTCGTCGAGAAGATCGACTGCACCGAAGTAGTTCACACTCGCGATCGCGGCCAGATCTTCGACGTGAGCGCCAAGCCCGGCGCATAGCACCAGTCCGTCGAGAACGCCGCCAGTGCGTTCGCTGATTGCGCCAACGGCCAGATAGCGTCCGTCCGGCGTCGACAGATCGGCCTCGATGTCGGCGTCGCGCAGGTCCACGCCCAACACGCGTACCTTCTCGGAGCGCAGACGCGCGGCCACCGCCGCTCCGATACCGGATGCACAGCCCGTGATCGCTACCGTCCTCATAGCGCTGCCTCCCTAGCGACGCCTGTCGCCTCGGTGTCAAGCTTGCCCGTACTGCACTGCCGTAGCCAACGCTCCTCGCTGACAAACACCGGCCGCGCGCTTCAAACATCCGGCTGCATCGTATCGCGCGGCGCCGTCGTACGGACTCGGAGCATCAGCGCCGTCGCAACCAGCGACAAAGCGACGGCTACGGCAAACACCGCGTCGTAACCGCCCAAGGAATCGTACATCAGTCCGGCACCAACGCCGCCCGCGGCACCGCCCATGGTCGCCGCCAGTCCGAGCAAGCCGAAGACTTCGCCGAGCGCCCCGACACCGAAAAGATGAGCGACCAACAGTGCGGCCAGAGCGAAGGCGCCCCCCACCGCGATCCCAAACAAGGATACGTAGGCTACCAAGGCGAGCAGTCCTAAACGCGGGACGAGCCACAAGGCGGCGATGCCGGCGGCCATGAGCAGGTAACAGACCGCGTAAATTCGCCGTATCGCGAAACGCTCCGACAGAATCCCGAACGCGAGACGCCCGAGAATCCCCATGCCACCGGCACTTCCCGCCACGATCGAGGCATGCTGGACGGACATTCCAAGATCCGTAAGGTATGGAACCTGGTGCAGCGTGATAGCGGCCAGCGGCGTCATCGCCAGCAACCAGGTAACCGCAACCAGCCAGAAGACCGGTATTCGCAGGGCGTCGCTCAGCGAAACACCGGCGGTTCCCGGCAGGGCCCCGCTACCTTGAGAGCGCGCCGCCCCGGCGGCGGCCCGCTGCTCGACTCGTCGAGGAGCGTCTTTCAGAAACAAAACCACCGGCAACAACAGCACGACGACGGCCGCGCCCGCGGCCAGGTAAGCATCGCGCCACCCCAAGTAGCCAACCAACAGACCGGCCAGCGGGGTAATCGCAAGCGCGCCAAAGCCTTCGCCCATAAAGGCAATCCCCATTGCCCGACCGCGTCTGACGACGAACCACCGCGAAATCAGCACGCTCACCGGGACCAGGGAGATTCCGGCGCTGGCAAAGGTAAATGCGACGTAGCCGAAGTAGAGACTCGTCAGACTGTGGATTCGGCTGAGCAGCGCGCACAGCGTACCGGTGAGCAGCACGCCGGGGATGAATGCCGCACGCGCCCCGTGGCGGTCGGCGACGCGTCCCCACAACGGCGCGGAAAGTCCCGAGACGAGAAAACCGAGCGAAAACGCCCCCGACAAAGCGGCTCGGCTCAGCCCAAGATCACCGGAGATGGCTTTGAAGAAGACGGTTGCGGTATTGAACAGCCCGCCGCTTACGAAGTAGATGACGAAGGCGCCGGCAACGATCCACCAGCCTGAGAAAGCGTCGGCATGCGGCTCCGCTTCGTCCATGGTTAGGCGTGCCGCAGAATCTCTTGCGGCAACGGCAACGATCGACCGCCGCCCTCGGCGGCCCGTCGCAAACATCGCCGCTGCCGGATGCTACTGGATGGCACCCCGCAAAGCGAGCCGGGAATGAGTCGCCGTCACGCGTCGCCTAATACTTGAACTCGAGTTCTGCCGTAATCAGATGGACCTGATAGTCGTCCTTGCCGCCGGACTCGCGATCCTCTGCCTGAACGAAGCCGTAGCCCGCCGTCACGCGCGTTGCCTCCGAGATCTTCCGCCCGAGTTCGACACGTACGCCGTGTTCTTCGACGTGTGATCCGAACGGCTGCGTAACCGCAGAATTGTCGACGTAGTCCTCGGCACGATAGAAGTAATACCGCGCACGCAGATCGGTCGACTCGTCGGGCGCCCAGCCGCCCGACAGATCGGCGCTCCAGTAGTCGTTATCGAAGTCCGGGACCAGACGGCCGGTAGCACCGTTCAACTCGTCGGCCACGGTGTCGGTCTGGCTGAGTGCGTAGGATCCGTTCGCCTGAACGTAGACCGAGGATGCAGGATTCCACGCGGCCGTCGCGCCGACGATATGGCTCGTGATCTCGGCGCTTTCTACCTCGGCCAAGCCTTCCGCTCGCGAATCGATCGAGCTCAAATCGAAGTCGTAACGCGCTATCAAACTGAGGTTGTTCAGTGCGCGCCAGGTCGTCCGCAGATTGAGCGTATTACGCTCGATCTCGTCGGATACGAAGAAGGCAGGATAGCGGTCACCCCCAAGACGGTTGTCGGTCGAGTCGATGCGATGGTCATAATCGTTCTCGCGGCGCGCGTAGCGGTAGTTGCCGGACACGCTCAGCCGCGCCAGCGGATACCAGGTGGCGCCGAGCAACACCTCCTGCGCCGTTCGATCGGTGTCGGTATCGCGCCGGACGCTGCTCGCCCCGTTTTCCAGCAGACGCTCGGACAGCTCGCCGTCGGTCTGCGCCCACTCGCTGCCCGCATACAAAACCACCGACGACAGCCCAGTGTAGCGAACGTCGAAGGCCGCGGTTAACGTGGAGCGTTGCGATCGGCTGCGCGCGGACAGGGCCGCTGTCGCAAGCGACGGCGTTTGTCTGGGATCGAGCGCGACTTGCTGGTAGGACGCCGAACTGCGCAGACTTTCTTCGTCGAGCCTCAACGACGACGTCATTCTGAGGTTGCGCAGCGGCCGCAGCATGAGATTCAGGTTCCCGACATGCAAGCGCAGTTGGGTCGCGCCTTTGAGGTCGAGGAACTCACGCTCGAATGCCTGCCGGTTGCCAAAGCTCGGCGAAAAGCTCGCGCCGTAACCGTCGCCGTAGATCCGCGAGCCGGCGATGTCGTTTCTCACGCGAGCAAAGGAGTACCCGGAAGTAAGCACGACCTTGCCCTTTTTGAAGCGGCTCTCGGTTCTCGCATTGAGGCCGAGGCGGTCTCCATTACGAAGATCGCTCTGGGTTACGAAGCGGTCGAGGCCGCTTTCCCCAGGGTTTCGACGCTGATTGCGCGAGTTCGTAAGATCGAAGGTCTGGAAACGAATTCCCCCTCCCAGCTTGGTGTTTTTGACCTTGTCGCCCAGCTCCAGCTCGAACGTGTCGGTCGCTTCATCGACCTGCCAGAACGACGGGACAATGCTTCTGGTTCCCGCGCCTCCGGTGGCCGTGGTATCGCCCCAGACAAGCGATCCTTTCCTTCCCTCGCGTTCTTGCCGCGTGTAGCGCAGATCGATCTGCCGCAGACCAACGTCGCGAAGGGCCGCATGAATCCATGCTCGACTGCGGTCGAGGTGCAGATCGTCGCCCAACACCGGCAAGAAAGTTCCTGCGCCGCCCGGGAAATAGCCTCCCGAGGCGTCGTCCCAAACCCGAAACTCGCGGAACCCTCCGCGAAGCGACACGCGCTCGGAAGGCTCGACGGCGACATCTACTAGGTAGTCGTGCTCGTCGATCAACGCGTGTCCACGGACTTCGGCAAAACCACTGCGTCCCAGCAACTGTTGCAGCGTAAAGTCCTCGACTCCGCCGGAGATCCCGGACGAAGCCCCGTGACGTTCCTCAAACCGCCCCTCGTCATCGCCGACGAAGGGAGCGGCTCCCGAAAGCGTCACGTCGAGAATCAAATCGTCCGCCGCAAGCGAAACCGCGGGGGCGATTGCCGAAAGCAGTAGCGCCGCCAGGGTTGCGGCAAGAAGGCGAAGGTCTCGCAGCCACGGCATGGGTACTCTCCTCACGTTGTCCATCGTGTCCGCCTCCTCAATACAGCAGCGACGAGTTCACCTGCGAGCCGTGCACCGCCTCGTGGCATCCTACGCTGAAGCAGGTACCGCGCATGAGTTCCGAGCCATGGCTTCTTCCGCCGATCAGCAGACGGTCTCCCGCAGCGGGTTGCTGCTGATTGTGGCACTTGAGACAAAGCGCTGCGCTGCGCTCCGTCAGTAGCTTGTCGTTGACCGAGCCGTGAGGTTCATGACAAACCGTACAGCCGTCGCGCAGTGCTTCGTGCTCGAAGACGAAGGGTCCGCGCTGAGCCGGATGACACTCGAGACAACCATCGTTTCCTCCCGAAAGCGTGCCGGCCCCACGCAGCACGGCCGGCCCTTCGTGGAGTTCATGGCAGTCCGGGCAACCCAGTTTGGCCTTCCCCAAATCCAGGGGTCCACCGGTCACCGGATGCGTGTGCGGAAGTGAGAACTCTCCGCGTTTGTCCAGATGACAACGGAAGCACACCCCCGGCGCAGCGGCCGGATTGATGATCGTGCCGCGATCCTCTCCGCCCGAGTCGGAGTGCAGGCTCCCCGGACCGTGGCACGACTCGCAACCGATGGGCCCCGCGCCTTCCGCCTTCGCGCCGATCACGGCGTGCGTTGCACCGCGAAAGTGCGACACGATCGAGCCGTGGCACATGTCGCATTCCTCGTTGCCAACGTAATCGGCGCCGGCGATTTGAGGCGGCGCGACGATCGTGCCGCCGCTGCCGCTACACGACGCCAGTCCGACCAGCAGCAGCAGACAGCACCCCCACCACACGGTTCTGGTTTGAAAACCGTTCATCACAGACTCCTCGTGCCACCGAGTGGCTTCACCCTTTACCCATCGCGGATCGTCCGACTCACGGTGTGTGGATGAACGGCGCGAACGCCGACAGTTGCGAAAGGGTCTTCATCGACACCGAGCCGCCCACACCGTTTTCGTCGTAGTGACAACCGTAGCAGGCAAAATCGAGCGTCACTCGCCCCAGCCCCATCAGGTCCTCTTCGACGAAGCCACCGCCGGCGTCGAACATCCCATCGGCCTTACCCTCGGGCTGGGTATTGATCAGCCAGAGATGGGTCCGAATGTCGCCCTGGTAGTCGTTGACGGCGATCGCGCTCTTGGTCGCCTTCGGCATGTGGCAGTCCACGCACTCGGCGGCCGGATCGTGATTCACCGTCGTGATCTCCGTGTGGCAGTCGACGCAGTCGATCGTCACGCCTATCCCCGCAGCGTCGGCGTCGTACTTGACCGACGAGTGCGGATCGTGGCAGTCGTCGCAGCCTGCGCCTGGCGTATTGTGCGGCGAATGCAACCACTCATCGTACTGCTCGTGATGCCGCACGAAGCCGCCGCTCGCGGCAATCCGGTTTTGGCTGTCGCGCGTATGGCAGTTGCCGCACAACGCCGAGGTCGTGTCGAGCGTCATGGCGTAGGTAGTGGGACTGTAGGCGTGCTGGCTACCCTGACCGTGACACGCCTCGCAATGGACACCGCCGGCAAAGAAAGTCCCGTGCATGCCCGGCAGGCCGTTCTGGTTGTCGCTCAGATCGCCGTCGACGTCCGCGTCGTCGTCCGGCACCCAGCCGGTCGTGTGGCAGGCCCCGCAATTGTACGGCTTCGTGCCCAGCTCGTCCTGCGTGTGGTAAGTACTCCAACTCTGGTCTTGGAAGTTGTACTGGACCGGATCGGCGGCCGCACCGCTGGTGACGATGTAGCCGTTGCTGTCGATCCAGCGCATCTTCCAGCCATAGCCACCGATGGTGTAACTGATGTCGCTCCAATCGAGCATCAACGGCGGGTCGACCGGATCGCTGCCGAAACCGGAAAACGGCGGGAAGGCACTCACCGGCGAAACCCCGAACACCTCCGTCAGCTTGTAGGGATGACCCGATTCGGACCAACGGTCGTAGTTGTCGCTGTGGCAATTGCCGCAGGTAGCAGAACCCACATAGCCCGGCGCCGGCAACGGATCGTGAATCGTCTGGGCCCGCTGCGACAGTTCGGCAAGGGTTTTCTGTGAATAGCTACCGCCAACGCCGTTTTCGTCTTGGTGGCAACCATAGCAAGCGAAATCGAGGGTTACCCGAGCCTGCCCGTTTATATCTTCTTCGACCAAGCCACCCGTCGCATCGAACATGCCGTCGGCCTTACCGACGGCATCCGTATTGATCGCCCAGATGTGCGTTTTCAGGTCCGCCTTGTAGTCGTTGATGGCGATCGCACTCTTGGAGGCTTTCGGCATGTGGCAATCGACGCAGGTCGCCTCCGAGTCGTGGCGCACGTTCATTTGTCCGTGGCAGTCTTCGCACTGACGCGTAACGCCCGAGCCCGCGGCAGCGCCGTCGTACTTGACCGACGCGTGCGGATCATGGCAATCGTTACAGCCCGATGCCGGCGTGTTGTGCGGTGAATGCAGCCACTCGTCGTACTGCTCATGGTGACGGATGTAGCCGCCACTCGCGGCAATTCGGTTCTGACTGTCTCGGGTATGACAACGGCCGCACAGCGCCGAAGAGTCGTCAAGCGTCATATCTACGCGGAACGGATCGTCGACGTGATTGGATCCCGCACCGTGGCATTCCTCGCAGTGGATGCCGCCGGTCTGGAAGGTCCCATGCATTCCGGGTAGCCCGTCCTGGTTATCGCTCAGAATCCCGTCGGTCGCCGAATCGTTGTCTGGAATCCATCCGGTCGTATGACACGCACCGCAGGTGTACGGCTTGGTGCCGAACTCGTCCTGCGTGTGGTAGGTACTCCAACTCTGATCTTCGAAGTTGTACTGGACGGGATTGGCGGCCGCACCGCTGGTGACGATGTAACCGTTGCTGTCAACCCAGCGCATCTTCCAGCCATAGCCACCGATGGTGTAGCTAACGTCGCTCCAGTCCAACGCCAAAGGCGGAGCGATCGGATCGCTACCGAAGCCCGAGAAAGCCGGGAATTTATCGACTGGAGAGACTCCTTCGATCTTCGTGAGTTTGTACGGGTGTCCCGAGTCCTGCCACGCCGCGAACTGCTGGTCGTGGCACTGGCCGCAGACGCTCGATCCGACGAACGAAGCCGCCGGGCCGCCGGCGCCGCCGCCCCCACCGCCGCCGCCGTCGCCGCCGCAGCCGGCCAAGGCAAGCACTACGCCCAAACTCGCAATGGAAATGATCGAACAGACTTTCATCGCCGCTCCTCCTGTCGGAGGCGCGTGCGAAGCACCACCTATCTGCGGCTGATAGGTCCGATCGAAGTCTCAGGTACGCAAGAGTCCCCTAGGTCTTCGACTCGACCGACTTGCTTGCGCCGCTACCCCCCTCGCCACCGGCGCCCGCTGGGGCCACCGGCAACGGTATGTCAAAACCTCCTCAACACCGCCGCACGTAGCATCGGTCCAAGCACTTCGGATCGGCGCGCGCGGTCCTCTACTGCCATGCTAGCGGTTCGGGCATGCACACCGCATGCCATTTTCCACAACTCCTGCAGTGTCGCTCGAGCGTCTTCTCGCGTGGGCTGATTCTCCGCTGGTGGCACCAGTTATCGTGCGCACGTCGGGGCC
>CAZJCO010000055.1:0-11931 GCA_964544375.1 uncultured Myxococcales bacterium | reverse complement strand
GTGAATCGCCGAGGTCGCGTCCTCTTGTTTCCCCCATCGGTTCCTCGGCGCTCCGGCTGCCGCCGACTGCCATCTGACGTCGAATTCGCCGGCGGTCGACCGCGGCGATCCCGCCTACGTGGCCGATCCGCTCGAGAGCGACCTCGACGGTGGGCCGCGACGGACGGGCGCGGCCGTCGACATTGGCGCCGACGAGGCCAGTTGCGGCAACGGCACGCTCGAAAACGGCGAACAGTGCGACGACGGAAACCAGGTGAGCGGTGACGGCTGCGACGCAAACTGCACATTGACCTCGTGCGGTAACGGTATTGTTACGGCCGGCGAGCAGTGCGACGACGGCAACCTGGTAGCCGGGGACTGTTGCGATGGGGCGTGCGCCTTCGAGCCGGCCGGTGCAGTGTGCGACGACGGAGAACCCTGTAGCCGCGACGACGCGTGCAACGGCGCCGGCACCTGCGGCGGGAGTGTCGGGCTCGACCCGGTCTGCATCTTGCCGGTGTTGCCGAAGGCGTCGATCGTCAAGTTGCGTCGTTCGGCTGACGGCAGGAAGAACCAATTGGTATGGCGCTGGGCGAAGGGGCCCGACCTGCCGGAGTCGTTCTTCGGCGATCCTACGACGGCAAGCAGCTATTCGGTCTGCGTGTTCGCCGACAAAGGCGGCGGGCCCGAAACGGTTGCCGGAGTGCTGGCTCCCTCGGGGCCGCCGTGGGAGTCCTGGAACCGTTGGCCCGGGGGCTTCCGCTATCGCGATTCCGCGGCCGCCGCCGGTGGCTTGCGCAGCATGGATCTGAGGCCCGGGTTTGCCAAGAAGGTGCGGGTCAAGCTGAAGGCGAAAGGTCCCCGGCTGGGGCTGGCGGCGCTCGGCTTCGGCGCGCCCGCCACGATTGTCGTCCAGCTCACCGGCGCTAGCGGCGCTTGCCTGGCGGCAGTCTTTAGCGATCCGTTCTTACGCGACGACGCCGCTCGATTCCGCGACCGCAGCGATTGAAGTTCGGGGCCGCCGCCGGCGGGCCTTCCTCACGGTCTCGGAAGCGGGCATGATATGGGCAATAGGGTGAGGGTGAAACCAGGATCATTGGGATCATGAAGACAGTAGTGCAAAGGCTTGGAATCGTTTTGGCGGTGCTTATGGCGGCGGGCTGCACGACCGGCAAACCGCGACCGGCGAGGGTCGTGCCGCTGCAGGCACTGGCGCCTCCGGCGGGCGCTCTGATGTTGGAACCCGCGCCGAGAGTGTCACGTGCCGTCAATTCGAAGAACTACGAACTCGGCCGCAAGCAGAGTGCCGCGGTGGGCGCGCCGTTGATCGATGTACGTGATTATACGGCTACCGAACGGGTCGTCTCGGCCGTGTTGCTCCGCTCTTTCGAACAACGCTGCGCGAGGCGTACTGCAGCGGCGGCACGCGAGCCGGTCGGAGGTCGCCCGGGGCTGCGCAGGCCCAGAGCGAAGTCGAATCCAGCGAAACGCGCATCGGCCGCCGCCGGCGAGGAAACCAAGACGTTGCCGGGGCCGCTGCCCGGCGAAGGGGCGGTGCAGGGCGTTGCGTGCACGTCGGGGCCGCTCAAGCATCTGCGCGGCGCTGCCGGCGACCGTCACGACGTCGTCGGGATCTTGCGTGACGCAGCAGTGTCCCCGTACGCCGTCCGTTTTGATGCACCCGATGGAACGCTGTACCTGCTGGTCGATGCCGATGGACGCTTGATCTCGAAGCGTTACGTGGCGTGGCATGCGGCGTCGCAGAACAAGACGCCCGCCCTCGAACCGATCGAACCCCGTGTGCCACTGGCGATCGAATCGCCGCTGGTTCGCTTCGAAACGCGCCAGGAGGCGGTCGCATCGACACGCGGCAGTCGCTTTGAGATCGTCTATCAGGGGTTGACCAACGATCACCGCGGGGGCGTCTATCACCTCCTGTATCGCGAGTTTGGACGCTCGATGCCGACCGTTCCAATTCACGTGCAATCGCTCGAGTTCGTCGGCACACCGCAAACCATCGACACCGTCGGTTTGCGTATCCGCGTACACGAAGCGCGTCCCGACGAAATCGTCTACACGGTTCTCAGCGATTGAAGAGAGCGGCACGCATGCAGGAGATCCGTGTGCGTCCGGCGCGACCCGACGACGCCGGTTTCATCGTCGACTTGATCCGTGGCTTGGCCGAATACGAACGCCTATCGGAGCAGGTTGAGGCGAGCGAAGATCTCTTGCGCGAGCACTTGTTTGGCGCGCGCCGGGTGGCCGAAGCCTTGATCGGAGAGCTCGACGGCGAGCCTGTCGCTTACGCACTGTTCTTCCACAGTTACAGTACTTTCCTCACGCGTCCCGGTATTTACCTCGAAGACCTCTTCGTGCGGCCCAACCACCGCGGCCGGGGTGTGGGGCGCGCGCTGCTTTCGGAAGTTGCGCGATTAGCGGTCGAGCGCGGTTGCGGACGGCTGGAGTGGGCGGTGCTCGATTGGAACGAGTCGGCGATCGGTTTCTATCGCGGCCTCGGTGCTTCGCCGGTGGACGGCTGGACCACCTACCGGCTTGCCGGCCGCGGACTCGCCGAGCTCGCTCGCTCGGTACCCTCGTCGAAGGGCTAGCTGAAATCTCGGGCGCCCGGCGGCCGGTCACCATGGGGCGTGACACGGCTGGCTTGCCTCGCGTATACTGGCGGTTGCGGCGCGCCAGGCTCGGTCGGCGCGCAAGCGAGACGAGAGAGAATAAGGTGAAGGCACGCGAGAAAGCACACCAGCAGCTCGAGCAGATCATCGACGAGGTTGCGCGCAGCTACGACGAGGGACGCCGGATCGACAACCTCGAGAGTTCGGCGCTGCCCAATCAGCGAAAGGTCATTGAAGCGCTACGCCATTTGCAGAACGTCCTTTACATGGGGTTCTACTCGACGCGGTTGCTCAATCGGATCAATCTGCGGCAATCGATCGGCGAGCACCTCTACGATGCTTTCGAAATCCTCTGTCAGCAGATTTCTCGCGCCGTCGTCTATTCGCGTGCCGGACGCGGCGAGCCCTCGGAAGACGACATTGCCTGGAGCGACGGGGCCGTACTCGGCGTGTTCGCGAAGCTTCCGGAGATTCGTGAAACCGTATCGCTCGACGTCGAGGCCTCCTACGATGGAGATCCCGCGGCCAAGAGCATCGAGGAGGTCATTTTCAGTTATCCGGCGGTCGACGCTATCAGCATCTACCGGATTGCTCACGAGTTCCATCGGCGCGAGGTGCCGCTGATTCCGCGCATCATGAGCGAATACGCGCACGGTCGTACGGGCATCGACATCCATCCGGGCGCGCGCGTCGGCAAGCGCTTCTTCATCGATCACGGTACCGGTGTCGTCGTCGGCGAGACGACGGTCATCGGTGACCGAGTGAAGATCTATCAGGGGGTGACTCTCGGAGCGTTATCGCTGCCGCGCGACGCGGCCGGAGAGCTGATCCGCGACCACAAACGGCACCCGACGATCGAAGACGAAGTGACGATCTATGCCGGTGCCACGATTCTCGGCGGCGATACGGTGGTCGGTAAGGGATCGGTAATCGGCGGAAACGTCTGGCTGACCGAATCGGTTCCACCCAACAGCCGCGTGACTTACTCCGTCGCCGGTTCGGCGCAGCGCACGCAGCGATCGAAGATCACGGGCGCAAAGGAAAAGGTCGAAGACCGGTGAGGCGGCGGTGAGCGACGCGGAAAGCCTGCTCGACCCTACTCCCGAGCATTCGATGCTGCGCGACACCGTGCGGCGCTTCGTCGAGGCGGAAGTCGAGCCGCAGGCCGAGGAGCACGATGCTTCGGGTACGCTCAACACCGAGTTGTTACGTCGCTGCGGCGAGCTCGGACTTCTGGGATTGACCGTTGCCGAGGCCGACGGTGGTGCCGGCCTTGATGCCGTGGCCGCGGTCATCGCGCATCACGAGATGGCAAAGAGCGACCCCGGTTTCACGCTCGCCTATCTCGCGCACTACGTGTTGTTCGTCAACAACTTCGCCAACGCCGCGACCGCCGAGCAGTGCGAGAGGATCTTGCCACGGGTACTCAGCGGTGAGTGGATCGGCGCGATGGGAATGACCGAGCCGGGCGCCGGCACCGACGTACTCGGCATGGCCGCGACCGCCGAACGGCGCGGCGACGTCTACGTCCTCAGCGGCCGTAAGATGTTCATCACAAACGGTCCCGAAGCGCAGTGCGTGCTGACCTATGCCAAGGTCGACGGTCGCATTACCGCCTTCGTGGTCGAACGCGGTTTTGCAGGCTTCGCGTCCGGCGAGCCAATCAAGAAAATGGGGATGCGGGCCTCGACCATGTGCGAACTCGTATTCGACGATTGTGAGGTGCCCGTGGCCAATCGGCTCGGCGAGGAAGGCGGCGGCGTTACCTGCATGATGCGCAACCTCGAACTCGAACGCCTGTGCCTGGCGGCGATGAGTTTGGGGATC
This sequence comes from uncultured Myxococcales bacterium, assembly GCA_964544375.1. Classification (GTDB taxonomy): domain Bacteria; phylum Desulfobacterota; class Binatia; order UBA1149; family SPBQ01; genus CAZQYE01. Next base: position 7,495 of record CAZJCO010000055.1, on the reverse strand, counting down.
GCCGACCGCTGCTTGGATACCATGATCGCCTACGCCGGCGAGCGACAGGCATTCGGACGGCCGATCGCCGAGTTCGGCCAGATCCAGAAGTACATTGGCGAGGCGTTTGCCGAGACCGAGGCCGCGCGCTCCCTGATATACCGCGAAGCCGGCCGGGTCGGGCCGGGACGGCGCAACCGGCTCGGGACCGACGCGGCCAAACTGTTCGCGGCGCCCGTGGCCAAACGCGTGGCGGATGCCGCCATGCAGGTGCTCGGTGGTTACGGCTACACGCGCGAGTACAAGATCGAGCGCTTCTTGCGGGACGCCAAGTTGAACGAAATCGGCGGCGGAACGCTCGAGAGTCACCAAAAAAACATCGCCCGGGATCTCGTCCGGGGCGCCTGAGCGGCCTCTCCCTGTCGCTCACAGTCCTTCAAAAACCCCGAAAAAGGGCCTTTGCCGCACCGCGTAAAACCGTTTGCCAACGCGTCGTGCCTCGACCAACATGGCAAGTGAGTCGCCGCGGGCGGCTCGCACTTTTGGTTTAGGAGCGTAACGAGTCATGTCCGAAGCGGCGATTAACTTCTTCAAGACCGATTTGCGGTCCCTCCAGTTCACCCTCTACGAGCACTTTCGCATTCAGGAACTCTTTGAGCACGAGTACTATTCCCACCTGTCACGGGAAGAATGCGATGCGGTGATCGATCAGTGCATGCGCTTTTGCAATGAAGTCATAGGGCCGCTCAACGGCGTGGGCGACCGCACTGGCTGCCGGCTCGAAGACGGACAGGTGCACGCGCCCGAAGGCTACCGGGAGGCCTGGAAGACGCTCTACGAATTGGGCCTGCCGAACTTCCCGGTGCCGATGGATCACGGAGGCTTTCAAGGACCTGCGGCCGTCCACGCCGTGCTTCAAGAAATGCTGAGCGCTGCCAATGTGGCGTTCAACATGTACCCGGGACTCACCCATGGCGCGCTCGAGTTGATTGCCGAGTTTGCTTTGGAGCAGGACCGCAAGCGTTTTGTAGAGCCGATGATGGACGGACGCTTTTCGGGAACCATGTGTCTCTCCGAGTCGCAGGCCGGGTCGGACGTCGGGGCGATCACGACGAAGGCGGTCAAGATCGAGGGCAACCGCTACAAGATCGCCGGCAGTAAGTGTTGGATCTCAGCCGGCGACCACGACCTCGCCGACAACATCATTCACATGGTACTGGCGCGGGTCGAGGGCGCCCCGCCGGGAACCAAAGGGATTTCGCTGTTCATCGTGCCGAAGATCCGGGTGAACGATGATTGCAGTCTCGGCGAACCGAACGACGTCGTTACGGCATCGATTGAGCATAAACTCGGCATCAACTCCTCGGCCACCACCGTCCTGAACTTCGGCGAGAACGACGGTTGCGAAGGCTACTTGGTTGGCGACCAAGAAAACGTCGGCATGAAGCAGATGTTTCACATGATGAACGGCGCGCGCATTGCCGTCGGCGTGCAGGGCTTGGCAGTCGCCGGAACCGCTTATCTCAATGCGCTGGCCTACGCGCGCGAGCGGCTGCAGGGCGGCTCGGTCAAGGCGTTCAAGGATCCGCACGCGCCGCGCATTCCGATCATCGAGCATTCCGACGTGCGCCGAATGCTGATGGAGATGAAGGCCAAGATCGAGGGGATGAGGGCTTTGGTCATTCGGCTTGCCTACCATCAAGATTTGGCCAACGCACTGCACGAGAAAGATGCCGATGTTGCTGCGTATCACCAGGGTCAAGTCGATCTGCTGACGCCGATCGTGAAGTCCTACTGCTCGGATCAATCGTTCCGCATCTGCGAACTTGCCGTCCAAGTTTATGGAGGCGCCGGCTTTGTTAGGGACAACCCGGTCGAACAGTACTTGAGGGATTCGAAGATCTTCTCGATCTACGAAGGGACGAATCATATCCAGGCACTCGATCTGGTGGTGCGCAAGTTGCGTGGCCGTTCGGGCAAGGATCTGGCGGACTACTCCGGCATGATCGCCGAGTTCGTCGAGAAACACTCCGGCGATCCGGCGATTGGCGCCGAGGTGCGGAGGCTGGGCAAGACTGCGCAGCACCTGCAAGAGGCCGGTACGGCGATCGTCGAGTACATGATGACGAGCAAGCTCGACCAGTTGACCCTTTGCGCCAGTCCCTTCCTCGATGCGATGGCCACCGTAACCGTCGCGCAACTTCTACTCGAAGCCGCGGTGGTTGCCGAGGAGAATCGCACGCAGGACGACGATCAAAGTCAGGAAGAGTTTGACTTCTATGCCGGGCGCGTTGCCGCGGCGCGCTTCTATGCAAACTTCATCCTACCGCTGGCCGACGCCACCTGCGAGGCGATCAAGTCGGGCGATCGCAGCGCGCTCGACGTTCCGGACCGCGGCTTCTCCACCGCCTGGTAGGCTGCCGCGGCGGGACGTGCCCACTCTGATCGAAGAACTCGTCGGCCTCCTCGATTTGGAGGAGGTCGAGGTCAATATCTTCCGCGGGCGCAGTCCGGAGAGCGCGCGCGAGCGCGTGTTCGGCGGACAGGTCGCTGCGCAAGCCTTGGTCTCGGCCGAACGCACCGTGCCGGAAGAACGCGCGATCCACTCTCTACACTGTTACTTTCTGCGTCCGGGCGACGTCGAGGTACCGATCGTCTACATGGTCGACCGCATTCGCGACGGTCGTTCGTTCACCACGCGGCGCGTGGTCGCGGTGCAGCACGGGCAGGCGATCTTCAACATGTCGGCTTCGTTCCAGTTGCGCGAGCCAGGCTTCGCCCACCAGGCACCGATGCCCGAGGTGCCCGATCCCGAGGGCCTAGCGACTTTTGCCGAGCGCGCCCACCGGATCTTCGGCGGAGAGGTTCCCGATTGGGTCGACCGTAAGCGCGCGATCGACATGCGCTGGTGCGAGGCGCGAGACTGGCGCCCGCAAGAGGGGGAGGCGCCGCGGCAGTGCGTGTGGATGCGAGCCGACGGAGTCTTGCCCAAGGCGCCGTCGATTCACCGGGCTGTCTATGTGTATGCCTCGGACTACACCCTGACCGAAACCGTGATGCGCCCGCACGGCGTGCATTGGATGACCGGCGGGGTGTTGAGCGCGAGCCTGGATCACGCGATCTGGTTCTACGACGACGCGCCGGCCGACGACTGGTGGCTTTACGTGGAAGATTCTCCCGTTGCCGGCGGCGCACGCGGCTTGGCGCGCGGCACGATCTATGCGCGCGACGGGAGGCTACTGTGCTCCGTGGCGCAGGAAGTCTTGCTGCGCCGGACCTCGCGCGCGTCGAAGTGACTTAGATCGCGTTGCTGGGAGCCGTCGCCGTAGCACCGCCGCGAGCCGAATCGAGCGCGACGATCAACCGCCCGTAGCGCATCAGCGAGGAGAGACCAAGGAACTTCTCGCGCACGCGTTCCTTCGCAGCGGCGCTGATGCGAGCTGCTTCCTCGCCGTTGGTAAGCACGCGTTCGAGCAGGGCAGCAAAGCCGTCGACGCTGCTCGGGTCGTCGAGTAGCAGGCCACTTACGCCGTCTTCGATTTGATCCTGGATACCGCCGACCCGGCTGGCGACCACCGGTTTTGCCTTCCACATGGCTTCGGTAACGGTCAATCCGAAACCTTCCTTGAGGCTCTTTTGAACCAGGATTGTCGCGTGCCGTTGCAGTGCGTTGACGATCGCCGCGTTCTCTTCGATGTCGTGCATCGGCAGAGAAGCCAGATGCACGCGATCGCGAACCTCGTGCGGTAGTTGACGCCAAGCCGCTTCGACCTCGTCGAATACCTCGGCACCTTCCGGATCATCGGCCACGGCCTTGACGTTGGGACCGGCCAGCACCAGGTGGGCGCCGCTGCGGTCGCCGGCTTCGACCATGCTCCGGAAGCCGAGCATGACGCCGATTGGATCTTTGAGGCGATCCCAGCGGGAAACCTGTACGACGAGAGGAATCGTCCAAAGTGGGGCGCGTCCCAAGCGGACGACATCGGCGTGGTGCTCTACCTGTCCTTGGGATCCATCGTCTCGTGTGAACTTGCGTTCGTTGCCGTTGGGGCCTTCGACCAATCCTGTGTGGACGAGAATCGAGTGCATCGTCTGCTCGTCCATGTCCTGATTCTTCGGCGAAAAGGGATCGATCGTCGGCGCGATGATGGTCGACCGCCCGTGGTCGCAATACTCGGGAACGTAGGCTTCGCGCGAAAACACGTAACGGTCGGCGCCGTCGAGGTAGCGCGAAAGAAAGGCCCAGCCGCGCTCGACTTCTTCGTTGCTCTGGTCTGCGCCGATGTGGCAGCGCCAGACGACGACGGCGCCGACTTCCGAGAGATAAGGGATCAGCCCGGCCGTTTGGGGGTCGTGTAGAATGACGACGTCGCGCGGCGCGACGAGCGAAGACAGTTCGGCCCAGTTGTCGCGTGCGACCTCGGCGTAGATGCGGTGCTGTTCTTCTTCGAGCGGAGAGCCGTCGCCGAGTTCGCCGTGCAGCGCGTTGTGTAGGCGCTTGGTGAGCTGGAAGAAATCCGGTCGGCCTTCGATCACCGCCCAGCGTGCATCGAGTCCCGTTCCGCCGGCATAGGCGACCAGGTAGCGCAGCATCTCGGCAACTCCACCGCCGCGGGCGGTGGAGTTGATGTTCCAGACCGTGCGCCCGGCAAAGTGGCGGCGCACCAGTTCGGCGATCGCGACTCCCTTGTCGAAGCGGTCATTCCCTACGATGGGAGCGAATCGTTCGAGCGGACGGCGGCTGAGTTGAACGAGTTCCAGTCGGGCCACGGCAAGCTCTCCTCGGGGCGGGGTTGGCGGGGCACCCTGCCTGCAAATGTAGGCAGAGTCCAGCGGGGTCTCGCCCAATTGTCATTGTAGCGCTGGGAGGATCGGGCTGCTGCAGAAAACGAGCGAGCGAATTGTTTGCGCTAGCGCAAGGCGTTTGCGCTACCGACGATTACCTTGGTTCCGTCGACTTTTTCGACCCAGGCATCCAGGTGAACGCGGGAACGGTCGGCTTCGGGCGTCACTTCTCGCTCCTCGGCCCGCGCCCGGATGGTTTCGCCGGCCCACAGCACATTGACCAGACGTACGTCCATCTTGCCGCCGGCGAGCCATCCGTCGCCGAAGCTGCGGGTGAGGAGTTCCGAGAGAACGCAGATCGGCAGCATTCCCTGGACGACGATGTCCGGGAAGCCGAGCGCGCGGGCCGCCTCTCGGTTGGTATGATAGTTGTCTTCCGGACCCGAAAAGCGCTTGCACATTTGCTCGTCGACGGTCTTTTCGAGTGGACCGTAGGGGGTGCCTCCGTGGTCGCCAATGTCGAAGCGGCGCGTGCTCCGCTTCTCGCGGTCTTTCGACACTACCTCGCCGGACCCCACCGAGGCACTGGGCTCTCCAACGAGAAAACTCTGGTGGGTGAGCCCGCGATGAAGCAGCCGGCCGGACTCGTCGGTGGTCCAGGTTTCTTTGACGACGTAATCCCGGCCGCGTTTCCGGTAGCGGTCGCGAATGAAGCCACGCGTTGTTACCGTTGCGTCGACGGAAACCGGATGGAACAGTTCCCATTCTTGCCGGGCGTGCAGATTGCCGAAGATATTGGCGAGGTACCAGTTCAATTCGCGGTAGCACTCCGAGTGCAGCAACAGCGCGGGCGCATCGCGCGTGTAGTGCTCCGAGCTTTCGCCCACCGCGAGACAATAGGCCTCGACCAGTTCGCGAGAGATTGTCAGGGTTCGTCCGCCGAAATCGCGTCCGACGGAAACGGGCTCGCCGTTGATGTTCATGGGCTCTGCTCGTAGCAGGTTGCGCCAGATGGTGCCAGAAACGGAGACCAGTCCTTCTCTTAGTGGATCTCGCGTTCTGCGCTGAGCCACGGCCGGTAGCTTTCGTAGCTGTGCAGGGCGAATCCGGCAAAGGATGGGACGTCAGCGAGTTCCCTTGCCGTCTCCTCGATGACACGCTTGAGTCGCTCGGCCGGCCAGTGGGAGAAGCTGACTTTACTCGATGGTGCTTCGGCGGCGAACGTCTGGGATAGGATGCGTGCGGCGTCACGCGCGACCGCCGCGTCCTTTAGGCGGGGCCAGAGCGTTTCCGGGATCCAACGGATTTCGATCCGGCCGTCTCCGGCGTCGCCGACTAGCAGGCGCGCACCTTGGCCGTCGGCGGTGAAATCCAAGATCGTTTCGTCGGGCAACTCGACGGTTTCGAGCCCTACGTAGACGGGCTTGCCGAGTTTGGCCGCGTAGCGAAGCTCGTCGCTCGCGTGGGCGATGACTCCGTCCGGACCGTAAGCGATGGTTCGGTAGTCCATGATAGCGACTTCATCGACGTTATCGATCACGAGTTCGCTCAGCGGGCGACCGTCGAGCGCAGCGACCGGCTCCATAAAGCGGTTGCGAGCATCGAACCAAAAAGGAATGTCGACGCCGAACCGAAGGCCGGCCGGCTGCGTCAGCTCACGTGCCTTTTCGATCAGACGCAGGTAGTCGCGTAGGATTTTCTCCTTGTGAGCGCCGGCAAACCCGGGCAGGAGGTAGGGCTCGTTGTCGTAGCGGACGGCATCGTAGCGTTCACTGGGCTGGGCCGCATCGTTGTAACGGAGGACCTGCTCGATAGCGGCGAGTACCCGAGCATGGTTGGCCGCGAGCGCAAAACGCGGGTCGCCGTCGAGCGCGGCGACCCGTAGGCCTACGCCGTGCAGCCCGGCGATGACATGGCGCAGCCGGGCCGGGCCTTTCTCGGGAATCTGTAGGTAGACATCGGTAATTTTGCGATCACGGCAAAAGGAGATCAGATCGGACAACTCACGATCGTCTGCCGCGATCTTCTCGGTCTCCCAAACCCACATCGACTTTCGCAAGGGCTTCTGGCGTCCTGCCTCAATCGTTGCCTCGGGAATATTTGTTTCTCGCGCCGCGGCAAGCGCCATGTCGCGGACGAAGACCGTACCGCTGCCGGGCTCTTCGGCAGAGAAAACGAAGCTTGCAAGACGAGAGCGGTCGAGACGCTCGGGGATGCGCTCCAACGGAACCCACGCTTGCTGCCAGCTCGCATCGATCCTGCCGGAAGCGAGAAACTCTCCCACATCCCCGATTGCGATCGAGTCGCCTTTGCGTTCCCAGGCATCGTCGGCACTGCCAAGCACGAGCCGCTCGTGGCCCGTGGCACCGCGAATCCGGAAGGTAAGAAAGGCCGTGTCTCGCGCGTCGAGCATGACGCGCTCGGGCGACTTGAAGTCGAAGGTATGGATCCAGAATCCGCTAAACCCGTCTGCGGTACGCAGATACTGGAAGCTCAGGGCACGACGGCCGTCGGGGGTTTCGGCGACGGTCAGCTCGCCGCGCGACGGCGCGCGGGCAAAGGAACTCGAATAGCCTCCGAGACGATTGCGGATGCCGCCGGCAAAGTGGTCGATGAGAAAATAGCCTTGCTCGAGCGAGGGACTTCGACTGACGGTCGGCCGCGGCTTGGGTGCCGGAACGCGCTTGCGGAGGGCGGAGACGACCAGCCGTTTCGCCGGGGTTTGCGGGAG
>CAZJCO010000054.1:0-11938 GCA_964544375.1 uncultured Myxococcales bacterium | reverse complement strand
CGAGGACGTCGGCATTGCGCTCGGTCAGGCGATCGACGAAGCGCTCGGCGATAAAAAAGGCATCAGCCGCTTCGGCTACGGCGAGGTGCCGCTCGACGAGGCCCTGGTGGCGGCGACGGTCGATCTCAGTGGACGTAGTTACCTGGTCTACAACGTCAAGATTCGCCACCATCGCGTCGGCAACTTCGAAGTCGAACTGGTGCAGGATTTCATGCTCGCACTGTCGGCTGCGGCAAAGATGAACCTGCATCTCAACCAGCGCTACGGGCGTAATCCGCACCACATCATCGAGGCGGCATTCAAGGCGCTCGCGCGTGCGTTGAAGGCGGCAGTGGCGATCGATCCGCGCGTGGTCGGGGTGCCCTCGACCAAGGGGTCTCTGAAGGGCTGACGATGATCGCCGTCGTCGACTATGGCATGGGCAACCTGCGCAGCGTGGCCAAGGCGCTCGAACGCGTCGGCGCCGAAGTGTGTGTGAGCTCCGAGGCCGACCGAATCACTAGCGCCGATGCGGTCGTTCTGCCTGGAGTCGGCGCGTTCGGCCGCTGCATGGAAAACCTGCGCGCTGCCGGTCTGGTCGAGACCGTGCGCACTGCCGCGCTGTCGGGCAAACCGTTCTTGGGTGTCTGCGTCGGTATGCAGATCCTGTTCGATGAGAGCGAAGAGTTCGGACCGGTAGCGGGCCTGGGGATTCTTTCCGGCAGGGTGCGCCGGTTCAGCTCGCCCCAGCCTGACCTCAAGATTCCGCACATGGGGTGGAACCGCATCGAACTCGAGCGACGCGGCCCGTTGTTTATTGGCGTGCCCGACGGTGCCTACGTCTACTTCGTGCACTCCTACTACGTCGAGTGCTCGGATCCCGCGATCGTCAGTACGCGTACCCGCTACGGCGTAGGTTTTGCGTCGAGTATCGAGAGTGGCCGTCTGTTCGCGACGCAATTCCACCCGGAAAAGAGTCAGGCGTTGGGCCTCCGTCTGCTCGAGAACTTTGCCGCGCTGGCGGCCGGAAAGGAACTCGCTCCATGATCATCGTTCCTGCGATCGACATCCGCGGCGGCAAGTGCGTTCGCCTGGTGCAGGGGGACTACCAGCGCGAAACGGTCTTCGGCGACGATCCCGCGGCGATGGCCGTGCGCTGGATAAAGCAGGGCGGCCGAGCGCTGCACCTCGTCGACCTCGACGGTGCGCGCAGCGGCAAGAGCGGCAATCGCCAGGCGGTCGAAGCGATCCTCGAGGCGGTCGCCGCTGCTGCCGACCAACTCGGTTTGTCCGAGCGGCCCACGGTCGAGCTCGGCGGTGGTATTCGTAGCGTGCGCGGCGCCGGACGTTGGCTGCGCGCGGGCGTGGATCGAGTGATTTTCGGTACCGTCGCCGTGACCGATCCCGACATGGTAGAGCACGCATGCCGGCGTTTCCCGGGCAGCGTGTGGGTTGGGATCGATGCGCGCGAGGGGCGGGTTGCGGTCGAAGGTTGGACCGAGACCACCGGCGTCGCCGCCTTGGATCTTGCGCGCGAAATGGAGTCGCGTGGAGCGGCCGGCATCATCTACACCGACATCGAACGCGACGGCACGACCGGCGGCATAAACTTCGAGCACACGCTGGAAGTCGCGTCGGCGGTTTCGATTCCGGTGCTCGCTTCGGGAGGCGTGCGCTCGACCGACGACGTTCGACGGCTGCGCAAGCTCGAAGGGCGCGGCGTCGCCGGCGTCATCGTCGGCCGCGCACTGTACGAGGGTGCGGTCACGCTCGGCGAACTCCTGGAGGAAGCGCGCGACTGAGGTGTTGGCCAAGCGCATCATTCCCTGCCTCGACGTCAAGGACGGCCGGGTCGTCAAGGGCGTCAACTTCGTTGGTCTGCGCGACGCCGGCGATCCGGTGGAGTGCGCCGCGCGGTACGACGAGGAAGGCGCCGACGAATTGACCTTTCTCGACATTACCGCGAGCCACGAAAAGCGTTCGATCATTCTCGACGTCGTCGCATCCACCGCCGAGCAGGCGTTCATGCCGCTTACCGTCGGCGGCGGCGTGAAATCCGAAGACGACGTGCGCGCGCTACTCAAGGCAGGTGCCGACAAGGTATCGATCAACACCGCGGCGGTTCTCGATCCGGACTTCGTCGGTGTGTCGGCGCGACGCTTCGGCAGCCAGTGTACCGTGGTAGCGGTGGACGCACGTTCGCGCAGCCAGCGGTCGAGCCCCGGCGAGGTCGCGCCACGCAGCGGCAGGCCGGACTGGGCCGCTACCTACCCCGAATTGTTGGTCGATCCGGCAAGCGACGAGGGTTGGGAAGTCTACACGCACGGCGGCCGCTACCCCACCGGGATCGACGCGCTCGCCTGGTGCCGGCGCATGGAAGAACTCGGCGCTGGAGAGATCCTGCTTACCAGCATGGACCGCGACGGCACCCGCGCCGGTTACGATCTCAAGTTGACCCGCGCGGTAGCCGAGCGCGTTGGCATCCCCGTCATTGCAAGCGGCGGTGTCGGTGGGCCCGAGCATTTGCTCGAGGGACTGACCGTGGGCAGAGCCGATGCGGTCTTGGCGGCTTCGATTTTTCACTACGGCGAATTCCGCATCGCCGAATGCAAGCAGTTCCTCGCCGAGCGGGGAGTCGTCGTGCGGACGGCGTCAGCGCCGGTCTGAAACTCCGGACGGCGCTGCCGGCCGCGCCAGGCGGCGGCCTTTGCGAAGCGCCGCCGGTGCCTCGGACAGGGGTACCAGGTGAGGAACCGCCACGCGCCCGCGAAACGCCTGCGCGTGCAGCCGGTGCAGCGCCTTCTCGATATCGCGACGATATTCTTCGATCCGGTCGCGCCGGTTGCCGGCGGGCAGTGCGATCGGTCCCGTCGCCAGCGCTCGTAGACGGCCGAACGGCAGCGGAATCATTGTCCGGTCCCATGTGCGCAGATAGAGCGCGCGGCTGGCTGCGATCTTGACGGCATAGACCTCTGCGGCGGTGCGCAGGCCGAACAGGGCGATGCCTCCCTTGACCGCTCCCGGCGGTCCTTTCGAACCGTCGCAGGGAAAGGCGACGACTGCGCCGTGGCGGTCACGCTCGGCGCGGCAGCGGGCGAGCAAGCGCGACAGGACCGGCACCAGGCGGCTCACTCGGCTGCTCGAGCCCCCGCGTTCGACCAGGAAACCGACGTCGGCGAGTATCGCGCTGATGACGTCGCCGGCGTCACCGACGTTGGCGAAGGTCAGCACGCGGCGGTTCTTGAACAGGTAGGGGGCGACGAAGATATCTTGGTGCAGCACCGCGTACGCGAGTACCGAACCCTTGCGGCGCTGAGCGAACAGCTCTTCCAAAGCCGTCAGATCGACGCGACTGCTGCGCACGACCAGACGCATGTAAGCGCGATAGAGCGCTGGAGCGATGCGGCCGATTGCCGCGATGCCGGCTTTCTTTAACCTGCGAAAGACGGGCAGGCGTTGCGCCTTGCGTGTCACCGGTCCGCCGTCCGCCGCCGCCCGCGACACGCCGAGGGGTCAGCCGCGCGACTCGAGCCAGCGTTCGGCATCGATTGCCGCCATGCAACCGCTGCCGGCGGCGGTGATTGCCTGTCGATAGACCGTGTCCTGCACGTCGCCGCAGGCGAACACGCCCTCGACGCTGGTCAAACTCCGTCCCGGCTGCGTGACGATGTAGCCCTTCTCGTCGAGTTCGAGCTTTCCGGCGAACAGTGAGGTGTTGGGTACGTGGCCGATCGCCATAAAGACGCCGTCGCAGTCCATCGTACTGGTAGCGTTGCTCGCGGTGTCGCGCAGCGTGACGCCGGTCACGCCGCCGGCCTCGGGGTTGCCGTGGATTTCTTCGATGACGGCGTTCGTCAGAAACTCGATCTTTTGGTTGTCACGCGCGCGGTCGAGCATGATCTTGGAGGCGCGGAATCCCTCGCGACGGTGAACGATGGTCACCGAACTGGCGAATTTCGTCAGGAAGGTGGCTTCCTCCATCGCCGAGTCGCCGCCGCCGACTACCAGGAGCTTCTTGTCTCGAAAGAAGAAGCCGTCGCAGGTAGCACAGGCCGATACCCCGTGCCCCATCAGCCTCTTTTCCGCTTCGAGCCCGAGCAGGCGGGCCGAGGCTCCGGTGGCTACGATCAGGGCCTCGCAGCGAAAAATACGATCGGCCGTCTGCAAGCGGAACGGCGAGGTCGAGAGATCGACCGATTCGACGTCGCCGGTCGCGAACTCGGTGCCGAAGCGTTCGGCCTGTTGGCGGAAGCGGTTCATCATTTCCGGTCCCTGCAGGCCCTCGGGGAAGCCTGGGTAGTTTTCGACTTCGGTGGTGATCGTCAGTTGGCCGCCGGGCTGCATGCCTTCGACGACCAGCGGCGCGAGATCGGCGCGAGCCGCATAGAGCGCGGCCGTCAGGCCCGCCGGGCCGGAACCGAGGACGATGACGCGGTGTGCTTGTTCTTCCATGTGATCCCCAGACGCGAGTTGTCGAAGCTGGCCGCCGAAAGCTGGCCCGGCATGGACCCGATAACCCGCGCCGTATATGAACAATCGACGGAGCTTGCAACCGCGCGAGGAGTACATGCGATGGACCGACTGACCCACCTCGACGAACAGGGCCGTGCCCGCATGGTCGACGTTTCGCAAAAAGACGTTACGCGGCGGCGCGCGGTCGCCTCAGGCCGCGTGCGAATGCACAAGGAAACCCTCGACCGGATCGTCGAGGGCGAGGTGCCGAAAGGCGACGTGCTCGCTCTGGCGCGCGCGGCGGGGATTCTCGCCGCCAAGCAGACGCCGACGCTCATACCGCTTTGCCATCCGCTGCCGATCGACTGCGCGCAGGTTTCCTTTCGCCGCGAGGGCGACAGCGTCCTCGTCGTCGAAGCCGAGATCGGCGTGAGCGCGCGTACCGGAGCGGAGATGGAGGCGCTCACCGCGGTTTCGGTCGCGGGCCTGACGATCTACGACATGTGCAAGGCGATCGACCGCGCGATCGAGATCACGGATCTGCGATTAGAGGAAAAAAGCGGCGGCAAGAGCGGAAGCTACCGCCGACAGGAATGATTTCCTAATGCCTCCGGCGTCATTGCCAGAGCGGCGGTGCTTGTGGCAGCTAGGCAACATTGCAGCGTGTGATTCCGATAGACCAGCGGCCGCGCGAGCGGCTGTGTCGCGCCGGGGCGGGCGCCTTGAGCGACGCCGAGTTGCTCGCGTTGTTGCTCGGCACCGGCCATCGCGGACTGGGAGACGCCCATGATTTAGCCCGTCAATTGATCGCCCGATTCGAAGGCGTACGCGGTGTGATGTCGGCCGGGCGTGGCGAACTCGCTGAGATTCCGGGCATGGGCGCTGCGCGGGCGGCGCGCCTGCACGCGGCGGCGGAACTCGGTCGCCGGCTGGCAAGCGCTCCGCTGGTATCCGGCCGCTCGATCCGGTCGGCGCAAGAGATCTACGATCACTTTGGACCGCTGCTCGCCGATGCTCGCAAAGAGACCTTTCACGTGTTGCTGTTCGATTCGAAGAATCGGTTGATCCGCAAAGTACGAGTTTCCGAGGGCTGCCTTGCGGCGTCTCTGGTGCATCCGCGCGAGGCCTTCCGACCGGCTATTCGGGAAGCGGCCGCCGCCGTGTTGTTCTTGCACAACCATCCGAGCGGCGACCCGACGCCGAGCGCTGAGGATCGCCGTACGACCGACCGGTTACGCGCCGCTGGCGAGCTGCTCGGCATCCCGGTGCTCGATCATGTCGTCATCGGTCGCGGAAAGTACTTTTCTCTTGCCGACGAAGGTTGGTGAACAAGGCGTACCGCCGCTTGCCGGGGGTGCGGCGTGTTTTGCGCGGGGCTAGGCGAAAGCCGGTTGCTCAGAAGGGAACGTCGTCGTCCGCCGGCGGAGCGCCCATGTCCGGCTTTTCCGAATCCATCGCCGAAGCGCCCGATCCGGAGCCGGCGCGGCCGCCCACAAATTGCACCCGGTCGGCGACGATCTCGGTCGAGTAGCGGTCGTTGCCTTCTTTGTCCTGCCACTTGCGCGTCTGGATGCGTCCTTCGATGAAAACCTGTCGGCCTTTGCTCAGGTACTGTGCGCAATTTTCCGCCTGACGGCCCCAGACGACGACACTGTGCCACTCCGTCCGTTCTTGACGTTCGCCGCTTTGATCGGTCCACTGCTCATTCGTTGCGATGCGCAGCGTTGCCACGGCCTTGCCGCTGGGCGTGTGCCGGAGTTCCGGATCCTGCCCGAGGTTGCCAAGAATGATGGCCTTGTTTACTGATGCCATGAGTGGTTCTCCATATCGCGAGCTGGCCGAAGCTAGAATCGCCGGCAAGCGGTGTCAATGACCGATGGTTGATAGACCACAATCGCCGAGCCGGCCCGCGCCTGTCCTGTCGCTCCTGCGTACGGGGTGTTTTTACCTGTTTTCGGCGATTTATCTGCCTTTCGTCATTCTGGTCGCCTGGATCGAGCGAGATGCTTACTACCGTTTCGTACGATTTTGGGTTCACGCTACGCTGCGACTCTTCGGCATCCGCGTCGAGGGCTCCGGTGCCCAGCAGCTAGAGGCGGGCAGGGATTACGTACTGGTGGCGAATCATCGGAGCCACTTCGACTCGCTGGCGATCGTCGCGACGCTCGGCGCGCGCGAGACCCGCTGGGTGGCCAAGCGGGAACTCGGGCGGATTCCGATTTTCGGGTTCGGCCTGCGCGCTACCGGTCAGATCATGATCGACCGCGGCGACCACGAGCAGGCGATCGCGGCGCTCGAGCGCAATCTCGGCGTACGCGGCGTATCGATCGTATTTTTCGGTGAGGGCCGCCGCTCGCGCGACGGCAGCTTGCAGCCGTTCAAGAAGGGCGCTGCGGCATTCGGCATCGCGGCGCAGGTGCCGGTGGTGCCGGTAGCGGTCGTGGGCTCAGAACGCGTTCTGCCGAAGTATGCGCTGCTGCCCAGGCCCGGTACCATCCGTGTGGGCATCGGCCGGCCGGCCGATACCACGGGGCTGACGAAGAACGATCGGGGGGCGCTCACGTTGAGTCTGCATGAGGCGGTAGCCGAACTGCTGCGTCAGATGGAAGGAGCACCGCAAGGCAAGCATGACTGACAAACCTGTTCTGCGAGTCGTCCCACTAGGCGGACTCGGCGAGTTCGGCATGAACTGTCTGGTGCTCGAACGCGGCGAGGACGCGATCGTGATCGACTGCGGTGTGATGTTTCCCGACGGCGGAATGCTCGGCGTTGACCGGGTGATTCCGGACATCGAGTATCTGCGTTCACTCGGCGGCCGTCTCAAGGCGATCGTTCTGACCCACGGCCACGAAGATCACATCGGCGCGTTGCCCTACGTTCTGCCCGAGCTGCGGGTGCCGGTGTTTGCAGCGCCGTTCGGTGCGGCCTTGCTGAAAAGCAAACTCCAAGAGTACCCCGCGGCCAAACGCGTCGCGGCGATTGAACCTTTCGAGGCCGGCGACCGCTGGCGGCTGGGAGCAATGGAGATCGAAGCGCTCCACGTGACCCATAGCACCGTCGATACCTGCGGTCTGGCGATTCGTAGCGGGGCCGATCTCATCGTTCACACGGGGGACTTCAAGCTCGACCCGGCGCCGATCGACGGCAGACTCTCGCAGCTCGAGCGGTTTCGCGAGCTTGGCGAGGAAGGCGTGCGCCTCTTGCTGTCGGACTCGACGAACGCCGAAGTGGAGGGCCACAGCCGCTCGGAGTCGGAGGTTCCGGATTTCTTCCGCCCGATCTTCGAGCGCACCCGCGGTCGTCTCTACGTGACGACGTTTTCCTCGCATATCCATCGCATGCAGACGGTGGCTGCGGTGTGCGAGGAGTTCGGCCGCCGTTTGCTGATCGTTGGCCGCAGCATGGAGGGCAACGCTTCGCTGGCGACCCGTACCGGGCACCTGCGGATTGCGGGGAGCGTGCTCGTCGATCGCAAGCAGGCCGCCCGGCTACCGCGGGAGAAGCTCTGCATCCTGGCGACCGGTTCGCAGGGGGAGCCCGGATCGGCGCTGATGCGCATGGCGATGCTAGAGATGCGCGATTTCGAACCCTCGGCCGGCGATGCGGCGATCTTCTCGTCGCGGGCGATTCCCGGCAACGACCGTGCGATCGGCGCCGTGATCGATCAGTTCTATCGCTGCGGCGCCGAAGTCTACTATGCTCCGCGCAGCCGCGTACACGTTTCCGGTCACGCTTGTCGCGACGAGTTGCAAGCGATGCTCGATACGGTCCGGCCTCGCTGCTTCGTGCCGCTCCACGGAGAATACCGCAATCTGGTCCACCATCGTCGGCTCGCCGTCGCCAGCGGCGTCGCCGCTGAGGAAGCCTACTGCTTGGTCGACGGAGACGTTCTCGAACTCGACGAGGACGGCTCGCGTGCGGCGGCAAGCGTGCCGGTCGGACGGGTCTATGTCGACGGTGCCAGCGTCGGTGAGGTCGACGATGCCGTATTGCGCGATCGCCGGCACATTTCGGCCGACGGAGTCGTGATGGTGATCGTCGGGGTCGAGCGGCGCTCGGGAAGACTCGTCAGCGGTCCCGAACTGGTCACGCGAGGGTTGGCCGTTTCCGAAGATTCCGACGATCTCCGCGCCGCCGTTCGTGCAGTGACCGAGCGCGTCGAAGGCATGAGCGCGGCGGCGATCGGCGACCGTATCGAACTGCAGGAGGAGGTGCGGCTGGCCCTGCGCCGCTACTTCCGGCGGCAGTTGGGGCTCCGCCCGGTTGTTGTTCCCTACGTCATTGAGTTGTAAAGTGCCCGTCTTGACGATGAGGCGGCAGTGGGTATAGGCAAGGCGATCGGCCTGGGCGTCCTTCAGGGGTTGACCGAATTCCTTCCCGTCTCGAGTTCCGGACATCTCGCGATC
Organism: uncultured Myxococcales bacterium; assembly: GCA_964544375.1. Taxonomy (GTDB): domain Bacteria; phylum Desulfobacterota; class Binatia; order UBA1149; family SPBQ01; genus CAZQYE01. Next base: position 3,101 of record CAZJCO010000054.1, on the reverse strand, counting down.
GCACAGAATCTATTCCCGCAGGGGATTAGCGACGCACTGGCCTTCGACGTGTGCCTGCACTTTGGCACCCTGCTGGCGGTTGCCTGGTACTTTCGAGCCGATCTGATCGAGATGCTGCGAGCATTGCGTCCGGCAGCGGTAGGCGGCGGCTACGAGCGACGTTGGGTGTGGTTGCTCGCCCTGGCGACGCTGCCGGCCGCCGTCATCGGCGGAACGATGGCCGGCGCGATCGAGGGGGCTTTTGCCTCCCTGCCGGCGATCGGCTTGGCGCTACTTACGACATCGGCGTTGCTGTGGTTGGGCGCGCGCCGCTCCTCGGGAAGCCGCCGGCCGGCCGAGGTTCTTGCCGGCGACGCGTTGGTAATCGGCTTTTTCCAGGCGGCCGCGCTGGTTCCCGGGATCTCGCGTTCGGGATCGACGATCACGGCCGGCCTGCTGCGGGGTCTTGAACCCGATACGGCGGCGCGATTCGCCTTCTTGATGTCGATTCCGGCGATTGCCGGTGCGGTTGTGCACGACGCGGCCGGCGTCGGCGAGTTGCTCCGCAGCGACCGCACAGCGGTCCTGGCGGGGACGCTCGCGGCGGCCTTCACCGGTTGGCTGGCGATCGCCGTCATGATGCGCGCCGTGCGGGTGGGACGCCTGCTTCCGTTTGCGCTATACTGTATGGCTCTGGGTGTGGTGACGTTGCTGGTGGGTGTGTTGTAGGTGACCGCTAGGCGGACTCGGAATCAGAAATCGCCGCGGATTCTCCACGAAGTCGAGGCGGTCGTGTGCACGGCGCTGGGAGCCGTGTTGGCGCTGAGCTTCGTCTCCTATGTGCCCGAAGTACCGAGGGTCAACCGCGTGGGGCCGGTCGGATACTGGCTGGCCGACGTATTGGTGCAGACCTTCGGCTACGCCGCCTATTTGTTCCCGCTGTTGCTGGGCTTGGGAGCAGTCGCGTTGTTTTTGCATCGCGCAGCCGGTGTTGGCTCGCCGATTCGCTTTGTTGGCGCGGCCTTCTTGCTGGTCGAGGTTGCGGTTCTGCTCGGCCTGTTTCGCAGCGGACACCCGCCGGAACTGGCCGGCGGCTGGGTTGGCGGTTTCCTGGCGGCGCTGCTCCGCGAGTGGCTGGGCCTGGCCGGGTCGAGCGTCATCGTCGTTGCGCTGCTGCTGCTCACCTGGATCCTCGTGACCGGCAAATCGCTGGCCGAGTTGTTTCGCGCCGCTTTCTCGCTCGCCGGACGCGGCGCCGGTCGGCTCGCGCGCAGTAGCGCGACGGTCGTTCGTAACGGAGCCTCGCGCGCGGTTGCCGCGCTGCCGCGTTTGCGTCTTCCGACCCTGCGCTTGCCGCGAGGGGCTGCACTGCCGCGTCGCGACGACGACCGGCCTGTGGTTTTCGGCCACGCCGACCGCGAAAGGGCGCGGCAAGCCCAAGGCGAAGCGGAAGTTCCGCCGGTACGGATCGAGAAAGCTTCACCGACGGCGGGCAAAACGCGCAGTAAGGCGGAACCGGATCAAGAGGAATTCGTCTTCGAACTCGACCGCGACGACTACCGACTGCCGCCGCCGCGGCTTCTCGGCAAGAGCGACGACAACACCGACTATGCGGACGAAAAGACGCTGGTCGCACAATCGAAGATCCTCGAGCAGAAGCTGTCGACCTTCGGCGTGTCGGGCCACGTTAGTGCCGTGCGCCCGGGCCCTGTCATCACCACCTTCGAGTTCGAACCGGACGCGGGCATCAAGGTTAGCCGAGTGGTCAATCTCTGCGACGATCTGACGATGGCTCTGCGCGCCCACGGCGTGCGCATCGTCGCGCCGATTCCGGGGAAGAACGTCGTCGGCATCGAGGTTTCGAATCGCCACCGTGCGATCGTCGGCTTGCGCGACTTGATCGATAGCGACGATTTTCGCGAGTATCCCTCGGCGCTGACGCTGGCGCTGGGACGCGATACGACCGGCCTCCCGGTTTATGCGGACCTGACGAAGATGCCGCATCTTCTGATGGCCGGCGCGACCGGAACCGGCAAATCGGTCAGCCTGAACGCGATGATCCTGAGCATTCTTTGCAAGTCCACTCCGGTGGACGTGCGATTCATCATGATCGATCCGAAAATGCTCGAGATGTCGCTGTACGAGGGGATCCCGCATCTCCTGGTTCCGGTTGTAACCGACGTCAAAAAAGCCTCGGCCGCGTTGCAGAACGTGATGCGTGAAATGGATCGACGTTTCGAACTCCTCAAAGATCTCCAGGTGCGCAATATCGACGACTACAATCGCCGCGTAGCCGAAGAGTTCGCCGAGGAGGACGAGGAAGAAGAATACGAGGAGTGCGAAGAACAAGAGGAACTCGATGCCGAGGCTAGCGACGAAGAAGAATACGAAGAATACGAGGACGACGACGAGGAGGAGAGCGAGGAAGAAGGCGAGGGGCTTCAGCACGAGCACTTACCGCGCATCGTCGTCATCGTCGACGAACTGGCCGACCTGATGATGACCGTGGGCCGCGAGGTGGAAACTTCGGTTACGCGATTGGCGCAGAAGGCGCGTGCGGCCGGGATCCACCTGATCGTCGCGACGCAGCGCCCATCGGTCGACGTCATTACCGGTCTGATCAAAGCGAACTTTCCGTCGCGCGTCTCGTTCCAGGTCACCTCGCGTCCGGACTCGCGCACGATTCTCGATACCGTCGGTGCCGAGCGTCTTCTCGGCAATGGCGACATGCTGTATCTGGCTCCCGGCACCTCCCATCTGCAGCGTCTCCACGGCGCATACATTTCGGATCAGGAAATCCGCGGTATCGTCAAGTTCTTGTCTAAGCAGGGAAGTCCGGAATACCGCATGGATCTGCTCGAGGATCATTCGAAGGCGGCGGAAGTTGCCGAAGAAGAAGAGTTCTTCGACGAGCTCTACGATCGCGCCGTTGACCTGGTGATAGAGAATGGGCAGGGTTCGACGTCGTGGCTGCGACGCAAACTGGGGATCGGCTACAACCGCGCCGCGCGGATCATGGAACACATGGAGCAAGAGGGGGTTGTCGGTCCCTCCGACGGCTCGCCGCCGCGCCAGGGGATCGGCCGCTCCCCCGCCGGCGCTCGTAGGCGGTGACTAGCGCG
>CAZJCO010000053.1:0-11962 GCA_964544375.1 uncultured Myxococcales bacterium | reverse complement strand
GGCCCCGTATCATTGCTTTTCGTCGCAGCCATTTCAGTCCGGCGAACAGACGCCCCAGCTCGTCGGAGGTGGCGAAGCATATCGGCGCCGTTTCTGCGATCTCGACGGGCTGATCCTGCGCGCGGCGTCGATCTGAGCGGGAGAAACACGGTTCAACTCATCCCTCGGCTAGGAGACCGGCAGCAGTGCTGGTCCTCGACGCATCTCGGAGTGACGCACGGGCTGGCGCAATGCTCGGATCCGAGCGTGCCACCGCAGTAGAGAGGTCGATCTCATTGTGAAGTGATCGACGACAATGCTTTTTGCCGACCGGCAAAAGTAGTTGACGTCGATCAGTGAAGCCTTGCCCGCACCGTAGGACCGTCAATGCTGCGTGTCCCGGTTGACTCATTTCGCGCCGCCGAATATCCACGGCCGTAATGGTTCCGGTCCTGCCTCGCCGCGTGCGAATCTACCGCACGGGTTTTACTTGACTACCTCTCCGCGATCGGGTGCCGAGTCGCCCATAACCTGGATCTCACCGCCGTTCACGGCGAAAAACCGTACGACGACCATCCGCCGGTCTTCGCCCGCGTAGGGCGGTGAGTTCCAGGCTCCGTCTTTCCGGTAACGAAACGTACTGAGGCTTTTGCGTGTGGATCGGCTGCAAGCGCGGCGTGTCCGCCGCGAACAGCCGTTGTCCAACGGTGGAGGTCGTCATGAGTCTGAAGGCACGGGTGTTGTTGTTTTGCTTACTGCTGGCCGGAGCTTCGTTGCTGTGTGCAGGAAGCGCCGTGGCCGGCCCCGACGGTGAGATTGCAGAGCTCAAGCGGCGGGTCCGGCAGCTCGAGGCACAGAACCGCGAGATGATGCGCGCCCTCGAAGAGTTGAAAAGACCTGTAACCGCGCGGGACGGGCTGACCGGGAGTGGCTCAAGCAACCGGCATGCGGATGCGTCGGACGCCTCGTCCGGCGTGCCGACGGCCGCCACGATGGCAGGCCGGGGAGAGTCGTCGCCGGCCGCCCACGGTAGTATGGTCAGCGCCGGCGGCAGCCGCGTGAGGCTCTACGGCTTCCTTCGTTTCGACACGATCGCCGACTCTTCGCTGCCCGACAAGGCGCAGACCCCGTTCTTCGTGCGCTCGCCCGATTCGGCCAGCGGCGGTGAGGCGAACCTGACCATGCACCCGCGGCTCACGCGGCTCGGGCTGCTGCTTGACGGCCCACAGCTCGGCCGCCTCGGCGGCGCCCACCTAGGAGGCAAGTTGGAAGTGGACTTCCAAAACGGTGGCCGGGAGTCGCGCCAGGTCGTCCGGATCCGCCACGCCTACCTCGAGCTCAGGTGGCCGCGGCTCTCGCTGCTTGCCGGTCAGACCTGGGACGTCATCTCGCCGCTCTATCCGACGGTGAACAACGACACGCTGATGTGGAACGCCGGCAACCTCGGCGACCGCCGCCCTCAACTACGGTTTTCCTACCAGCGCAAGGCCGCCGCTGGCCGCATCGACGTGACCGCGGCCCTCGGCCTTACCGATGCCGTCGGCGCCCAGGATCTCGACGGCGACGGCGTCCGCGATGGGGAGCGCTCGCTGGCCCCCAACCTGCAAGCCCGCGTGGGCTTCCGGCGGGCTCTGTGGTCGGACGATCCCGGACAACTGTCGGCCGGTCTTTGGGGGCTGCAGGCGTTCGAGTCTACCAGCAGCCCCGTTGGTGGACGCACCGACTTCGAGGGCCGAGCGGTCGGCGCCGACCTTCGCCTGGCGCTTTCCCGGCGCTTGTTGCTGCACGGCGAAGCGTGGTGGGGGCAGAACCTCGACGACTTCCGCGGTGGTGTCAATCAGGGGATCAACCCGACTACCGGCGAAGAGATCGAGAGCAGCGGCGGCTGGGCGGAACTCAAGTTCAAGTGGAACTCCGTCTACTCGACCTACGGCGGCTACGCGATCGACGATCCGCGCAACGGCCGAGTTCCAGACGGCGGGCGGACTAGGAATAGCGCATGGCATGCCGGAAACCGCATCCGCCTGGGGCGGCCGCTGCTGCTGGGCCTGGACTATCTGCGCTGGACGACCGGCTACCGCGGGGCACGAAGCGGCCGCGACGATCGGGTGAACGCTTACGTGCAGTACGAGTTCTGAGCAGGTATGTGGACGTCCACGTTGCGCTTTCCGCGGCTGCGTAATCGCCGTGCCGTCGGATTTCTCTGTATCTTTCCGCAGAATGAAGTATCACCGACAAAGACGATTCCGTGCCCGCCTCGCCCCAAGGCCATGCGTGGGTCACACGGGATCTTTCGGGCCCTGCCCGGTCGAGCGCGAACTCCGTCTTTCTCGTGCATGCGGCCTCTGTATTGCTGTTAGGTCGAGATCAGGGGCAGCGCCATCATCAAGAGGCTGGCAGTTCCGACCAGCCATAGGGTCGATCGCAGCAAGAAAATTCCGCTCACGTAGGCGGGCACGTACGCGATACGTGCGACGAGAAAGACCAGAGCCCAAGAGGCCACCTCGCCCGTGTCATCGCCCCTGATCAGCGCCAGTAACGCGAGCGTAAGAAAGAACGGCAGGGCCTCGAGCATATTGTTCTTGGCGCGATCCAGCCGGCCCGCGACAACCGACATTTCCGGTAGATCGTCCCGGTTGCCCACAATGCCCATCAGGTCGAAGCCGAAACGGGACGTTTCCTGGAGAGTTAGCTGGACCATATAAAGAGCCAGTACCAAGAGAATGATCGTGGTTAGCGTCATCGAATTACGCTCCTTTGGTCTCGCGCCGCTAGCGCGGCGGGTTGCTCGGCGGCAGGTTGATCTCGCCCTTCGGCACCCAGCCCGACTCGGCGAGTAACTCGGCAACGTGCATCATGTTGAGCAGATCCATCTCGAAGTTGAATTTGCCGTCGCCGGCATAGTACAAGACCGAGATGCCGGGAGCCTGGTAAGGGCTGCCGTCGCCTCTCAGGCCGGGCAACCGGTTTTGCCACATCGACACCACGCGGTTGCCTTCGATCATCGTCCACTCGGTCGGAAAGCGCCAGTCGTCCAAAGCGGTCATGCTTTCGTCTTTATTAAGGTGGACTCCAGATTGCTCATCAGGCCGCTTCAGCGATCCATTTTTCCACCGGCTTTACGCGGCGATGGGCGTTGGAGAGCTTGGCTGGCCCGTTGCCATGATCGTTGACTAGCTTCGGGAGCTAGCGAGAGCCAGGGGCTTTGCATCGACTTTCGTGTTTTTATCGCCTAAAATCAAGCCCTGTGTTGAGACTTTTGGACATCAGACGATTTCTCTCGACAAACACCACATGTAGTGGTATTCTGTCCTCTCGTGCACAAGATAGTGGATTTCTTGTGCATAACCCGTGCGTTATCAGCCGTTTTGACCGGCGCCCAATGGGGTGCGGTTTGGGCACGCTCGGGCCTACGCCAAGTCGACACCGCCGGGCGGCAACGCGGCCGTTGTGAGGAGGGGAGTGATGGACGATCGTTCTGTTGAAACCAAGGTTACCGAAGCAGCAGAGAGCAGCGAGAAGCAGCGGCTTCGATTCGAGCGCCGTTTTTCGACGGCCGGGGTGGATCCGTTCTCGACCGTCGAATGGGAAACCCGTGACGCCGTCATTCAAGGCGAGGGCGGACAGGCCGTATTCGAGCAGAAGGACGTAGAATTTCCGGCCTCGTGGTCGCAACTGGCGACCAACGTGGTGGCGTCGAAGTATTTTCGCGGTCAGCTTGGCACTCCCGAACGCGAGCGCAGCGTTCGCCAACTGATCGGGCGCGTGGTCCGCACGATCGTCTCTTGGGGCGACGCCCAGGGTTATTTCGCCGAGGAAGAGGATCGTGAAATCTTCCGCGACGAACTGACGCACTTGCTGCTCGATCAGCGCGCCTGCTTCAACAGTCCGGTGTGGTTCAACGTTGGCGTCGAGCCGCAGCCGCAGTGTTCGGCATGCTTTATCCTGTCCTGCGACGATACGATGGACTCGATCCTCGATTGGTATCGCAAGGAAGGCGTGATCTTCAAAGGCGGCTCGGGGTCCGGTATCAACCTATCGCGCATACGGTCATCGAAGGAGCGCCTCGGCGGAGGCGGTACCGCTTCGGGCCCGGTCTCTTTCATGAAGGCTGCCGATGCTTCGGCCGGCGTGATCAAATCGGGGGGAAAGACACGGCGAGCGGCAAAGATGGTGGTCCTGAACGTCGATCATCCCGACATTGTCGAGTTCATCGAGTGTAAGGCGAAAGAAGAAAGAAAGGCATGGGCTCTGATCGACGCGGGTTACGATTCGTCGATCGACGGTGAGGCCTACTCGTCGATCTTCTTCCAGAACGCGAACAATTCGGTGCGTGTGACCGACGAGTTCATGCAAGCGGTGGTCGACGACGACCAGTGGCAGACCCTCAACGTTCTCACCGGAGACGTCGCCGAGACGATGTCTGCGCGGGATCTCATGCGCCGTATCGCCGAAGCAGCGCATTTTTGCGGCGATCCCGGTCTGCAGTTCGACACGACGATCAACGATTGGCACACCTGTTCCAACAGCGGTCGTATCAACGCCTCGAATCCCTGCAGCGAGTACATGCACCTCGACGATTCGGCCTGCAATTTGGCGTCGCTCAACTTGATGAAGTTCGTCGACGACGGCGGTAAGTTCGATGTCGAGGGGTTCCGTCATGCGGTCGACCTGCTGATTGTCGCGCAGGACATTCTCGTCGACAACTCGAGCTACCCGACGCCGGAAATCGGACGCACCGCGCGTTCCTACCGTCAACTGGGCCTCGGGTACGCCAACCTCGGGGCGTTGCTGATGTCACTCGGGCTGCCTTACGATTCCGATGCCGGTCGCGCGTACGCGGCCGCGGTGACCTCGCTCGTCAGTGGACAGGCCTACCTGCAGTCGACACGCATCGCTGGCGTCCTCGGACCGTACGCCGGATATGCCAAGAATGCCGAGCCGCAGCTGCGCGTGATCGAGAAGCACCGTCAGAAGGCACGCGCGATCGATTCCGCCTACGTTCCGCTCGACTTGTTGTCGGCTAGTCGCGACGTGTGGGACACGGCGCTCGAGGAGGGTAAGGCGCACGGCATTCGTAACTCTCAAGTGACCGTTCTCGCGCCGACCGGAACGATCGCCTTCATGATGGACTGTGATACCACCGGCGTCGAACCCGACATCGCGCTCGTCAAATACAAGAAACTCGTCGGCGGAGGCATGCTCAAGTACGTCAATCAGACGGTGCCGCGATCACTGACTCGCTTGGGCTACGAAACGCGAGAGGTTCAAGCAATCGTCGAGTACATCGACGAGCAGGAGACCATCGAAGGTGCTCCGGGACTGGCCGAAGAGCACCTCGCGGTGTTCGATTGCGCCTTCAAACCGCGTAACGGCGTTCGTTGCATCGAGCCGCTGGGACATATTCGCATGATGGGAGCGGTACAGCCCTTCCTGTCGGGGGCGATTTCCAAGACCGTCAATCTGCCGGCGGAGGCGACCGTGGCCGACGTCGAGCAGGCATACATGGAAGCCTGGCGGCAAGGGTTGAAGGCGATCGCCGTCTATCGCGACGGCTGCAAGCGCACGCAGCCGCTGAATACCGGGGCCGCAGCCGTCAAGACTTCCAAGAGCGAGGCACCGCAGCCGGTCCGCCACCGACTACCGACCGACTGTTCTTCCTATCGCCACAAGTTCGAGATCGCTGGTCACGAGGGATACATCCACGTTGGTTTCTACGAGGACGGGCAGCCCGGCGAGATTTTCATCAAGATGGCCAAGGAGGGCAGTACCATCTCCGGCCTGATGGATACGATTGCGACCCTCACCTCGCTGGCGCTGCAGTATGGGGTGCCGCTCGAGGCGTTGGTGCGCAAGTTCGAGCACGTTCGCTTCGAGCCTGCCGGGTTTACCAAGAATCCCGAGATCCCGATGGCGAAGTCGCTCAGCGACTATATTTTCCGTTTCCTCGGAATGCGTTTCCAGCATCGCGGCCGGCAGGCCCCAGGCGGGGATGAGGCGGCCGCTGGCGTCGTTGGCGGAGCGGCCAAGAGCGAGACGACCTCGTCGGCCGGCTCCGACACCACCGTCGAGTTCATCCTGCCTCAATCGGATGCTCCGATGTGTTCGGAGTGCGGTGCGATCATGGTGCGCAACGGAGCCTGCTACAAGTGCCTCAATTGCGGCGCGACCAGTGGCTGCTCCTGATGAGAACCGCCGGCTAGGGTGAACGAAGATTCTCAGGGGGCGCTGCGGAAGAGAAAGACGAGTTCGTCCTTACCGACGACGCCGAGTTTGCTGCGGGCGACTTCCTCGAGCACCCGGCGGTCGGAGCGAACGCGGTGCAGCCGTTCGAGCAGGGAGTGGTTGCGCTCGAGCCGTTGGCTGGCTTTTTGTGAGCGTGCGCTGAGCGTTCGTTCCAGGGTGTAGTAGCGTTGGATGCCGTGGTTGCCGAGGACGATGGCGTAGCTCAGTAGGCAGCCGATCAGCAGGAACAGCGTGAGGCCTAGCGACTGCAGCCTCAGCATTTCTCGTTGCCTGCGGGCCATTACCTGCTAAGGATAGCTGGTTGTCTGCCGTCGCCGCAACGAAGGGGGAGGAAAGGGGCAAATCATGAGAATCGAATCTGTTCGAGCGAGAGAAATTTTGGATTCCCGCGGCAACCCGACCGTCGAAGTCGACGTGCGCGTGCGCGGAGGCATCCTTGGGCGCGCTGCGGTTCCGTCGGGAGCTTCGACCGGACAGCACGAGGCGCTCGAGCTGCGAGACAAGCGCAAGCGCCGTTTCGGCGGTAAGGGCGTTCAGCAAGCGGTGGCCAACGTCAACCAACTGATCGCGCCCGAACTCTTGGGTTTCGACGTACGCCGTCAGGCGGACATCGACGCCGCGATGATCGCCCTCGACGGTACGCCGAACAAGGAGCGCTTCGGTGCCAACGCGATCGTCGGCGCGTCGCTAGCGGTGGCTCACGCGGCCGCCGCCTATCAAAAACTGCCGCTGTATCGCTCGATCGGCGGTCCCCGCGCCAAGATTCTGCCGGTTCCGCAGATGAACATCATCAACGGCGGTGCGCACGCGGACAACGGGCTCGACTTTCAGGAATTCATGATCGTTCCGCACGGGTTCCGTAGTTTTGCCGAAGCGTTACGCGCCGGCGCCGAGGTCTTCCACAACCTCAAGGCGGTGCTCAAGGAGCGGCGTCTCAGTACCAACGTCGGCGACGAAGGCGGCTTCGCCCCCCAACTCAAGAGCAACGACGAGGCTATCGGAGCGGTGCTCGAAGCGATCGACCGCGCCGGCTACAAGGCTGGCCGCCACGTCTCGCTCGCGCTCGATCCGGCGGCCAGCGAGTTCTTTACCGATGGCCGCTATTACTTCCGCAAATCGACCCGCAAGAAGCTAAGCCCGGCGCAGATGGTTGCCCTCTACGAACGTCTGACCCGGCGCTACCCGATCGTATCGATCGAGGACGGCCTGGCCGAAGATGACTGGGACGGTTGGCGCCGATTGACCGCACGACTGGGCCGCAAGCTGCAGTTGGTCGGCGACGACATCTTCGTCACCAACTCGCAGCGCCTGCGGCGCGGAATTCGCGAGGGGGTGGCAAACTCGATTCTCATCAAAGTGAACCAAATCGGTTCGCTCAGTGAGACGCTCAAGACCATCCGTATGGCGCACCGTGCCGGCTACACCACCGTCATATCGCACCGTTCGGGCGAGACCGAAGATACCTCGATCGCCGACCTGGCAGTCGCGGTGGGGGCCGGCCAGATCAAGACCGGCTCTTGCTCACGCGGCGAGCGCACGGCCAAGTACAACCGCCTGTTGCGTATCGAGGAAGAACTCGGCCGCCGCGCGATCTATCCTGGGCGCAAGGCGTTTCGCCGGCGCTGACGCGACGCCTCGGATCCGGCACGCAGCGGCGGTTGAAGAGGAGGGAGGCGAGTGGAGCCGTTTTTCAGTGAGGGGCTCAAGCTGTTGCTGGCGGTCATCCTCGGTGGCGCCGTCGGCCTCGAGCGTGAATTGGTCGGGAAACCGGCCGGTTTGCGTACCAACGTCCTGATCGCCGTCGGTTCGACGCTGATTACGCTGGCTTCGGTACGCCTCGCCGGCGGCAGCGGCGACCCGGCCCGGGTCGCCGCGCAGATCGTTAGCGGCGTTGGCTTCATCGGTGCCGGCACGATTCTTCAGAGTCGCGGTGCCGTAGTCGGCCTGACGACGGCGGCGACGATCTGGGCGGTCGCCGGCATCGGCATAGCCATCGGTGCCGGAGCAACGGGCCTGGCGATCGCGACCACCGTGCTGATCGTCGTCTGCCTGACGTCGCTGCGCTGGATCGAAGGCTGGGACCTCGGCCGCCGTTCGCTGATAACCTTCGAAGTGCGCATGCCCTCGGAGGAAGCTTGTTCTCGCGTACTGGAACTCTTTTCTGCACGTTCCTTCGCCATCGAGCACTCGTCGCTGAATAAAAAAGACGGCGACGTTTCTCTCGTCGTTTCCGGTTCTGCAGACGGGAAGACGATCAATCGATTGCTTACGGAGATCGGTGCGCAAGACGACGTTGTTGCGGTGAAAGCAAGTAGCTGACGTGCGTCGCAGACAGCAAGCAAACAGTTTGACGCGGTGAGTGAACCGCACGGATTCAATCGGCAGTCAACTCAACGCACAGAGAAAAACACTTTTTCCGCACCATTTTTGTTGACTCGCACGGTCGCGTCTCAGTATACTTTTCTTGTTGAACTTCTTGTTGCGCTTCGTGTTCAACAACTCACTTGGCCTGAGGGTGCTGAGGAAAGACGGAAGCTGAAGGAGGAGGCACTTAGGATGGCAGTAAGGAAGAAGAAAGCTAAGAAGAAAACAACCAAGCGGAAAACAACCAAGAAGAAGGCTAAGAAGAAAGCCAAGAAAAAAGCCAAGAAGAAAGCCAGAAAGAAGGCTACGAGAAAGAAAGCAACCAAGCGGAAAACAACCAAGAAGAAAGCTAAAAAGAAAGCCAAGAAGAAAGCCAAGAAAAAGGCTAAGAAGAAAGCTCGGAGGAAACGCTAGTAGGCAATCCGTCGTCCGGGCCGGCCCCGCCGGCTCGGTCCTCCGAACTGCTCAGGCTGTAGTGCTCCAGACGGAGCACATGAGGCCCCCCGGGACCGTCTCCCGGGGGGCCTCGTCGTTTTGGCGCGGCAACGGTTTTGACATAAGGGGGCACGTCTCGTATTAGGTGCCGGTGTCCGTTCAGCCTCCCCAGGTTGCGGACCGGTTCGGCGCGCTGGTTGCGCCGGGGAACAACGGAAAAAGTAGATTAGTAGTCCGGGTTTCGAACCCGAGCCCAAATCCAGGAGGCAGAGACGAGTTATGGCTGACAGCATTCCAGAGGTATTCACCGAGATGCCCAACCGCTTCAATGCGGCCGCAGCGGCCGGCGTGAACGCGACCTATCAATTCGATCTCACCGGTGACGGTGGTGGTACTTACAATGTGAAGGTCGCCGAAGGCGGCTGCGAGGTCAACGAGGGCCCGGCGGACAGCGCCAACATCACCATTACGATGGCGGCTTCCGACTACCTCGATATGGTAAACGGCAAGCTGAATCCGCAGATGGCGTTCATGGGCGGCAAGCTGAAGATCAAGGGCGACATGAGCCTCGCGCTCAAGATGCAGCAGATCTTCCCGACTGCGTAAGTCTGAGGAAACAGATCAACCTGCAGAAAGGGGAGCCCTCGGGCTCCCCTTTCTTGTGACTTTCAATCGCCGTTGCGCCGGGGAGTCGCGCTATCGAGCACCGTATGGATGCCGCATTCGCGCTTTGACGCGCCACTCCAGCGTCCCGATCGTTCGTCTTCGCCTGGAATCGGCGGTGCGGTGCAGGGCCGGCAGCCGATCGACGTGTATCCTCTTTCGAACAAGGGGTGCAGCGGTAGGCCGTGCGCGCTCAGATATCGAAAGGTGTCCTTCGACGTCCATCTGGCCAGCGGATTTACCTTGATCAGCTTGCCCTGCGGCTCGATGTGGCCGATGCGCCGGCGCTCGGGAGTCTGATCGCGCCGCCGGCCGTTGATCCACGCGCGCACGCCTTCGAGGGCTCCCAGCAGCGGCCCGACTTTGCTGATGCGGCAGCAGTCGGCGGGCGGCTTTTCGCCGGGGCCCTCGCCGGAACGGACCGTGAAGTCCTCGAGCGGCAGATTCGACTGGACTTCTACCAAATTCAGCTCGAGCAGCTTTTTGATCGTATCTCGGTACGCCAGGGTTTCCTCGAAGTGAAAGCGGGTGTTGATGAACAGCACCGGGATGTCTGGCTTGATCGACCGCAGCATGTGGGCGAGGACCACGCCTTCGTGCTGAAAAGAGCAGGTTAGCACCAAGTTCTGAGGAAAGTTCGCGGCCGTCCAGGCAAGAATCTCCTGCGGGTCACACCGCTCGAAACGTTGGTTGAGCCGTGCAATCTCGGATCGCGTGAGATTCGGCGCTGCAGAGGCAATCATGATGCGTTACGGCTAACACGCCGTTCGACGGCAGGCAACCGACCGCGGCGGACGGTGCGCGGGTTTAGTGCTCTAGCTGCGCGGGCGCTTGCGAGGATGGCCTTGCGATCAGGCGACGTCGAGTTCGCGCCGAGGGACGTCCCTCATCAGTACGTCTGAGCCAGCTTCGTCGTCGGTGCCGAAACGGCGCATCCGTTCGAGGCCCTCCCGGACCTCGCGGCGTGTCATCAGAATGCCGTAGGATTGGAGGATCTGCTTGACCACGTCGTAATGCGTTTCGATCGATTGGGTGACGGAAACATAGCCGTGCCTGCCCGCCTTCGGACCTTCCCAGAACGCCAGAGGGTTCATGGCGAAGAACCGAGTATCTCGTTCTGTCGGCTCGACGACGATGATGTCGCCGTCGAAGGCAGTGTCTTCCTGGTAGCGTAGTAGGCCGTACTGCAGGCGCGAATGCAGCAGCGTGCGGAACACTTGATTGAGCACCGTGAGGATGCCCTGGTCGGCGATCGGCGTCCCCTCGGTTTCGAACTTGCCGGTTTCCGGAACATAGCGATGCGCTACGCGATTGTTGAAGGGACGGAAAGGGTTGTAGCAGATGACCAGCGTCGCACCGTGCTCGATTGCGACATCGATACTTGCGGTTCGCCGCACACCGCCGTCGACGTAGTCGACGCCGTTGATTCGCGCCGGGCGGTAGAATCCGGGCAGCGCGGTGGAAGCCTGGACCGCTTCCGAAACCGTCAAGGAACAGTCTTCGTCGTGACCGAAGACAACGCGCTCGGCGGTGTCGAGGTTCATCGCCGTGATATACAGCTCCTTGGATGTGTGACGATAGAGACTGCGAAAATCGTTGGGCAAGCCGTTGCGGTCGAGATTGGTGCGCAGATAGGCTTCGATGCGGCGGTTGTCGAAAATGCCGGCCGGCAGGTAGTAATGCGGCAAAGGAACACGACGGGCGAGCAGCGCGTTGACCAACGGCGTGGCGATATCCTGAACGGCTGCGAACGATGGTTTCTTGCGGAACGCTTCGAGCGAGGGCCGCATCTGCTCGGTGAGCCTCGGCGCATCGGCCAGCAGGTCGACCAGAATGCCGGGGACGTAGGTCATCACGTCGAGGACGTAATCGACTGGACGCAGTAGCAGGTCCTCGGCGTTCATGCTGTAGAAGTCCGACGGCCGAAAGCGCGAGAACTGTACCGAGGTGCCGTCGAGGGTGCGCAGCATTTCCGACGGCGACACGCCCGCCGCCAGCGGGGCGCCGAGCATCGCACCGGCGCTCAGGCCGACGTAGACGTCGAAGTCGGTGACCTTGCGGTTGATCAGAAAGTCGTCGAGCGCCTTGAGGCCGCCGAGCTTGAAGGCGCCGCCCGTGAGCGCGCCCCCGGCCAGCACCAACGCAACCTTGGCGTTGCGCTTGCGCTTTGACACGTCGCTCTTCTGGATGACCGTGATGCCCATTGCCTCACAATATCTTAGCAGGATCGGCGCGGCCGTGCGCCGCTGTCGTGTGTGCCGGGGCGCCCGGGCCG
>CAZJCO010000052.1:0-11982 GCA_964544375.1 uncultured Myxococcales bacterium | reverse complement strand
GCCGCTTCTACCGGGTTGCGCGCGTCTTTTGACACATGAGCCCGCAGACCAGAAGGAGACGCTCAAACACGCTTCTTAAGCCCCACAGCGCTGCCTGCAGAAAGGCACAAAGCAAGGGCGGTTCCCTAGGAACCGCCCTTTTTTCGTCCTTGACGGCCGCTGTTCAGAGTGGTCCCCTGGTAGTCGTGCTGGACTTGTTCTCAGACAAAGCTGCTGGGGTCTGGCTGTTGGCTTTCGCCCTGGCCTGGGAGGCACTGTTGCCGGCGCGCGCCGAAGCCCAGGTTCTCCACCAGGAGCAGCTCGAGCCTGCGGTCGTACCGAGCTCGCTCACCCCGCCCAGGGCCGTCCTCATACAACTCACCGGTCGCGATTCGGGCGTGCATCTTCGCGATCTCGACGCCGTGCGCCGCGTGAACGACCGAGCCAAACTCGTTGCCGCGATCCAGCGGGCTGAAGTGGCCTCAGCCAAGCGCGAACAGTTGTCCGAGCGCGTTCTTCGCCACCCCTACCGGCGCGAAAGCGATCCCACCAAGATCGCCGCGATTCTTCGTTTCGAATACGGACCGGATTCTGTTCTGACTCGCAGCGCCGATGCGGTAGCGGCGATCGCAAATGCCGCCGAGCACGGATCGCAGATCCCGCTCGACCGGGTCAACCACCTGACAGACAGCCTCGCGACCAGCAGTAGTCAGGCCCTCGGCCTTCCGCCGCCGCCCGATCTCAAGCTCCGCTCCCGCGTAACCACGCGACGGGCAGGCATTTCACTGTCGACCAAGTGGTAAGACCCGCCGCTGTCGCGGCTTCTATCTCGTTGCGCGCGATTTCTTGGCTGCGGGGGGGTACGGCTTCTTGGGATCGCCGCGAGAATCGAACTCGATCGGATCTGGAAGCTCGGCGACCGGCCAATCGGCGTAGCTCACGTCGGTTGGAACACCGCTCGCAATCGCCACGGCCGCTTCCAACCGCCGGCGGTCCACATAGCGGTCGAGCCCGGCGTCCTTGACTACCTGTTGGGCGAGCATCCAAGGCCACGGCGAGACCCCGTAGACGTCCGGGTGGACTTCGACCACGACACGGCCCCTGCGCAGACCCACCTTGACCGGCTGGTAGGCAAATTGGCCCGGCGTTCCGATGGGTACGAGCGGGAAGAATCCCTCGATATCTTCGGGATACATCCGCACGCAGCCGTGGCTCACCTCCATGCCGACGCCCCAGTTCTTGTTCGTTCCGTGAATCGCATAGGAGGGGATCGTCAATTCGAGCCGGTAGTTGCCGAGCGGGTTCTCGGGATCTCCTCCGGGGATGACATCCTCGGTCTTGCCCTCCTCGCGAAAGCGTTCTTCCTTGATCGACTCGGGAATGACCCAGGCAGGGTTTCTCGTCTTACCGCGAACTCGAAACTTTCCCTGGGGCGTCTGCCAATCCTTTCGTCCCAAGCCGACCGGATAGGTCACGACCATCGACGACCTACCGCCCGAGCGAGGCGACGGAATGTAATAGTACAGCCGCATCTCCGGAATGTTGAGAACGATCCCTTCGTAATCTCCTCGTGGTAGCACCCACTCGGTTGGAAGAACCAGCTCCGCACCCGCAGGCGGTACCCAAGGGTCGACGTCTGGATTGGCCGCGACCAGCTCGTTGTAACCGAGGTCTTCGGCTCGCGCGATATCGAGAAAGGTCTCGCCGGCTTTGACGCGATAGCTCCGGCAGTTCCCAACCACCGTCTGTTGGCCCGCGAGCGACCCGGTTCCGCCGACGAAGAAATGCGTCACCGCCTCTCGAACCGACGGCTCCTGCGCTTCACCGTATGCCGCAGCAGCAAGCGGGACGACGATGCCCGCCCACAGCAAGAGGACCAGCCAATGCGCAGCCTGTAGCGGCGACTTTCTCCATTTTGCTAACCTGGACACGTCTGTGCTCGACAGCGCTTTCGACAAATCAGCGCGCTGTTCCAGCCTCGCAAACCGTCGATTCAATCGCAAATGATGAGCCTGCAATTCGGCGGCATCCGGCGCGCTAACCGTTTGACCACCTGACCGCGAAACAGTCGATACAACGCCGATCGCCTGGACACACCGATTAGTACCGCATTGACCTCGAGTTCCCGCGCGGCCCGTGCAATTCCTTCCGCCGTCGCGTGCGACGTGGTCCAGATCGGAATCAGCTCGATGCCGACCAAGGCCGCCTGCCGCGCCGCCATGGTCAAGGCCTCAATGCCGGCTTCACTCGGAAGGACACCTTCTCGGTCATAAAACAGCCCCGGCCATTCCTCGACGTAGATACAGTAAAGCGCCGTGTCGCCCATCCCCTTGGCGCGCCGAATCCCCTCGGCGACTACGTTCGGATTTCGCCCGCGTACCGCGACGATCGTCGAACTCTTGTAAAGCGGCTTGATTTCCTGAGCCATGCGTAGGCTGACGATCTGCGGAACGACCTCGCTGGCTTGCTCTTCGCCGGCACGTACGGCCTCGAGAGTCCGCTTGGAAACTGCCGGAATCTGCTGCAGTGCCTGCTTGATCCAGCCCTCGTGCAAGGCCATTCCGTAAAGCATCCCGAGTGTCGCCAGGGTTCCGCCGAAGGCAGTCGCCTTCGGCTTTTCGACCAAATTCAGCGCCCAGGCGAGGATCACCATGGCGGTCGGGACCAGGCCCAACCAGAACTTGAAGCCGCGCTGCCGATCGCGCCAGCGCAATACGTCGACGCCTCCCGATTCGATCACGAAAGCACCGAGCAGGCCGAAGGCGTACATGTCGCCGAGCGTCTCCATGTGGCCTTGCGTCATCAAGATAACCGCGAAGGGAACTCCGGTCGCCACCAGAATCGCAAAGTGCGGCGTGTTGAACGCAACGTTGCGTACCATCAAGCGCCGCGGAAAGAAGTTCCGTTCCGCCAAGGCGAGGAATACGTGGTAGGCACCAATGATCGCCGTATTCGCGGCAAACAGCAGCAAGCTGGCTGCGGTGGCAACGACCGCGATCTTGAGCGGTGTACCGGCAGCGATCGCGGCCAGTTCGGAAATGAAGCGTTCGCTATGGGCGGCCTTGGCGGCCTCCGGCAACATTCCTACCGAGAGAATGGTCAGCAGCGGCGACGTCAGCAGAACCGTCACGATTACCGACAGCATGGCCCATTTGGCCGTCCGTCGTAGCGGTTCTCGCATGACCGGCGCCAACTGCGAAATACTTTCAAGGCCCGAAAACGCCAGCCACGCGGCCGCAAACCCTACCAACAACTCGCGCGTGCTGAGTTGGCCGACCCCGTCGAAAAGCGACCACAGCATGCGCCACTGCTCGGCGTCGAGCCGAACCACCATCGTGCCGACTACGGCCAAGTCCGTGACCAGAGACGCCAGGGCCATGATCAACGACAGCGCGGCACTTTCTCGAATCCCGATGATGTTGACGACCGCTAGAAACGCCAGGCCCAGGCACGCGTACATCGGAACGTTCTCACTGATCGAGGGAAACGCGCTGCTCAGGTAGTAGAATCCCGAGACGGACGAGATCGCGCCGGTGAGAAAGAAATCCACCGTGATGAACATGCCGCCGAGGGCACCAATGTGCTCCCCGAACGCCATGTCGCCGATCGACACGACGCCGCCGCCGCGCGGTGTGCGCTCGACGATCTCGATGTATTTTACGGCAATAAGAATGAAGCCGGCCGAGACCAGTAGGACGAAGAACGGGGCGAGGTCACCGACGAAGTTGTAGAGAATGCCGGGAACGTAGTAGACCGACGTCCCGATGTCGCAAAAGACAACGGCCCACGCCAGAAACCAAGTAAGTTGGCGAACGCCGGCGTTGTTCTTAGAGTTCGCCATCGTTCGGCGACGGAACGGACGTAAGCGCGAGCCCGCCCTTTATCCCGCCTCAGCCATCCGGATCTCGGCGCGCCGTAACTCCGCCAACAACCGTTCCACTTCGGCCGTGTCCAGATCCGGCGCCGTAAGAGCCCGCGTGATTCGCGAATGCTCCTCCTGCACCCTGGTGGCATCGATTTCTTCCGGCAACTCCGCGTCGGCGGCGAGCACGGTTACCACGTCGCCCGACACCTCCGCATAACCGCCGTAGACGACGACCGTCTTGCGTTGACCATGCTCGATGTATCGCAGCGGTCCAACCGTCAACTCGCCGAGAAACGTCGCGTGTTCGGGCAAGACACCGAACTCGCCAACGCTCCCCGGAGCGGTAATCTCGCTGACTTCGGCATCGACGATCTGACGCGTCGGCGTCACGATTCGCAAGGTCAAAGCCATGTCATGCCGCCAGCTTGGCCGCCTTTTCGCGAGCCTCTTCGATCGTGCCGACCATGTAGAAAGCCTGCTCCGGCAAGTCGTCGTGCTCACCGTCGACCAGTTCGCGGAACCCCCGGATGGTGTCTTCGAGCTTGACGTAAACTCCCGGGGTGCCGGTGAAGGCCTCGGCGACGTGGAACGGCTGCGACAAAAAGCGCTGAATCTTGCGTGCTCGGGCAACCGTCAGACGGTCCTCCTCGGAAAGCTCGTCCATGCCGAGAATCGCGATGATGTCCTGTAGATCCTTGTACCGCTGCAACACCTCCTGCACCCGGCGCGCCACCGCGTAGTGGTCTTCGCCGAGAACATTGGGATCGAGGATTCGCGAGGTTGAGTCGAGCGGGTCCACTGCGGGATAGATCCCAAGCTCAGCGATTTGCCGCGACAGCACCGTGGTAGCGTCGAGGTGACTGAAGGTTGTCGCCGGTGCCGGGTCCGTGAGGTCGTCGGCCGGAACGTAAATCGCCTGCACCGAGGTAATCGAGCCGCGGGTCGTTGTCGTGATGCGCTCCTCAAGCTCGCCCAGGTCGGTCGACAGCGTCGGCTGGTAACCCACGGCCGAGGGCATGCGGCCGAGAAGTGCCGACACCTCGGAGTTGGCCTGGGTGAAACGGAAGATATTGTCGATGAACAGCAGAACGTCCTTACCCTCGCTGTCGCGAAAGTGCTCCGCCACGGTGAGCGCCGTCAGGCCGACGCGCGCGCGCGCCCCCGGGGGTTCGTTCATCTGTCCGTAGACCAACGCCGCCTTGTCGATCACGCCGGACTCTTTCATTTCGATCCACAGGTCGTTGCCTTCACGCGTCCGTTCGCCGACGCCGCCGAAGACGGAAAAACCACCGTACTGCTTGGCGACGTTATTGATCAACTCCATGATGATCACCGTCTTGCCGACGCCAGCGCCGCCGAACAGACCAATTTTTCCGCCTTTGGCGTACGGCGCTAGGAGATCGACGACTTTGATTCCGGTCTCGAACATTTCGATTGCCGTCGATTGTTCGGTGAATTCGGGCGCCTCCCGGTGAATCGGCTGGCGCTGGTCGCTCGAGACCGGCCCGAGACCGTCGACCGGCTGCCCGACGACGTTCAAGATGCGGCCGAGGACCGCCTCGCCAACCGGCGTGGTG
The DNA here is from genome assembly GCA_964544375.1 of uncultured Myxococcales bacterium. Classification (GTDB taxonomy): domain Bacteria; phylum Desulfobacterota; class Binatia; order UBA1149; family SPBQ01; genus CAZQYE01. Next base: position 6,561 of record CAZJCO010000052.1, on the reverse strand, counting down.
ATCTTGTCGCCGGTGTCCACGACGTCTACCCCGCGGACCAGTCCTTCGGTGGAATCCATCGCGATTGCGCGCACGGTGTGCTCGCCCAAGTGCGCCGCAACCTCGAGTACGAGATTGTTCGGTTCGTCACTGATCGCTTCGTTCGACACCGTCAAGGCGTTGAGGATCGGGGGAACCTCGCCAACGGCGAACTCCACGTCGACAACCGGACCGATGATCTGAGTGACCTTCCCTATGGCCATGAACGCTATACTCCTCGCGTAGTCTTGACGGTCCGCGTCAGCCTTTCAGCGCTTCGGCACCGCCTATGATTTCCATCAACTCCGTCGTGATTCCCGCCTGCCGCGCCCGGTTCATTGCCAACGTAAGACGATCGATCATCTCCGCAGCATTGCGACTGGCGCTGTCCATCGCCGTCATGCGCGCGCCGTGCTCGCTCGCCGCCGCCTCGAGAAGTGCATGGTAGACGCGCGTTTCAACGTAGTGCGGCAGAATCGAAGCGAGAATTTCCTTTGCGCTGGGCTCGATCAGATACTCGACGTTCGACTCCTCTTCGGCGTCGGGTGCATCCACCGGAAGCAGCTTCTCGAGCGCCGGTTGCTGCGAGAGGGCCGAACAAAAAGACGCGTACACCAAGTACACCGACCCCGCTCCGCCGGAAGAAAATCTCGCGGCGGCTTCCTCGTTCAGTTCCCTCGCCAGCCCCAAATCCATTTCGCGCCCGAGATTGACGTGTTCGGTGACGATCGAGGCGTTTCGCCGACGGAAGTAGTCACGGCCTCGGCGACCGCAAATTGTCATGTCCGCGCCAGCCCCTTGTTCGGACGCCAAAAACTCTTCGGCGACGCGGATCAAGTTGGTGTTGTAGCCGCCGCAGAGTCCTCGATCCGAAGTAATCAGAAACAGGTGCGCCGGCCCGCTGCCGTCCTGCCGCATCAGCGGGTGCTCGATTCGTACTCCGCTGGCAACCACGTGCGTTAGGATCTCGGTCAGCTTGTCCGAGTACGCGCGAACAGTCTCGGCGCGTTCCTGGGCCCGCCGCAACTTGGCCGCCGAGACCATTTTCATGGCCTTGGTCACCTGCTCGGTGTTTTGCACCGAGCTGATCCGCTTTCTGATCGCCTTGAGATTACCCGCCACGTTTCAACCGCGTTCGCTTTACGCGAAAATCTTCGTGAACTCCCCGAGTGCCGAATCTACTTTCGCTCTGAGCGCATCGTCGAAGGTCTTACGATCCCGCAGATCCTCGAGGATGTCGGGATGACTCTTCTCGACGAACGCGATCAGCTCGGATTCGAAGCGACGTGCATTACTAACCTCGATGTCGTCGAGGTAACCGTTCGTCGCCGCATAAATCGTCAAAACCTGTCGCTCGACCGGTTGCGGAACGTATTGGTCCTGCTTGAGGACTTCCACCAGACGCTCGCCGCGAGCGAGCATCTTCTGCGTCGCCGGATCGAGGTCGGAACCGAACTGGGCAAACGCCGCCATCTCGCGAAACTGGGCGAGATCGAGGCGCAGCGAGCCCGCCACTTGCTTCATCGCCTTGATCTGCGCCGCGCCGCCGACGCGAGAAACCGAAAGACCGACGTTTACGGCCGGACGCACACCGGAGTAGAACAAGTCTGTCTCCAAGTAGATCTGGCCGTCGGTAATCGAAATGACGTTCGTCGGAATGTACGCGGAGACGTCACCGGCCTGTGTCTCGATGATCGGCAGCGCGGTCAGCGAGCCGCCTCCTTCCGCATCGCTCATCTTCGCGGCGCGCTCGAGCAAGCGTGAGTGGACGTAAAAGACGTCTCCCGGATAGGCTTCTCGTCCCGGCGGCCGGCGCAGCAACAACGACAACTGCCGGTAGGCGACTGCGTGCTTCGAAAGATCGTCGTAGATAATCACCGCGTGGCGGCCGTTGTCGCGGAAATACTCTCCGAGTGCGACACCCGCATAGGGCGCGATGAACTGAAGCGGCGCCGACTCCGAAGCCGTGGCCGCAACCACGATGGTGTATTCCATCGCACCGTGCTTCTTCAGTCGGTCGACGACCTGCGCTACCGAAGACCGTTTCTGCCCGATGGCGACGTAGATGCAGATAACGTCGCCCCCCTTTTGGTTGATGATGGTATCGATCGCGACCGCCGTTTTTCCCGTCTGCCGGTCGCCAATGATCAACTCACGTTGCCCGCGGCCGATCGGGATCATCGAATCGATCGGCTTGAGTCCTGTCTGCAACGGCTCCTTTACGGGTTGCCGCTGCACGATGCCCGGAGCTTTGATTTCGATGCGTCCGGTCTGCTTCGATTCGATTGGCCCGAGACCGTCGATCGGCTGACCGAGCGCGTTGACCACGCGCCCGAGGACTCCGTCACCCACCGGGACTTCGGCGATACGTCCGGTACGCCGCACTTCCGAACCTTCGGTAACCGACTCGGGGTCGGCGAAGATCGCTGCACCGACGTTGTCTTCCTCCAGGTTCAAGACCATGCCGGCTACGCCGCCCGTAAACTCCAACAGTTCACCGGCCGCGACGCGGTCGAGACCGTAGATGCGAGCGATTCCGTCGCCCGTCGACAATACGCGACCGGTCTCACGAACTTCGACCTCACGACCGAACTGCTCGATTTCTTGCTTAATGATCTCGCTGATCTCAGACGCTCTGATTTGCATCCATCAACTCCAACAACGTGGTCTCTGCTTCAATCCTTGATCCGTACTTCAGTGGTGCGATTGCTCGCCGGCCATTTGCTTCGTCAGTCGCGCGAGCGAGCTGCGAAGACTTCCGTCGAACACGCGACCTTCTATTTCGACGACAACGCCCCCGAGCAGGCCCGCCTCGGTTTCGACTTCGGGCAGTACCGTCCGTCCTGTGGTGCGGCTGAACACCTCGATGATCGCGCCAATCGCAGCCTCGGACAGTTCACGCGCCGACTCCACTCGGGCGCGAACCCGACCGGCATCACCGTCACACAAGCGCCGATAGTACGCGTGCATCGCGGGTACCTCGACCAATCGGCCGCGCAAGACCACGAGCATGACAAATTTACCGATCATCGAGTTCTCGCCGAGGCGCTCGCCCAAACGCTGGCCGATGCGTCGCCGGGAATCTTCGTCGAGTAAGGCGCCGCTGGCATGTTCGGCCCGCAAGGCTTCGGCCACAGCTTCGGCCACGGCACCGAGGCCGTCGCCTACTTCTTCCGTAACGCCGTGCTCTTTGGCCAGCGCGAACAGCGCTTTGGCATAGCGTCGTGCGACTCGAGCGTTCACGAGGATGCCACCTTACGTAGAAAATCGTCGAGCAATGCTTGCTGTTCTTTCTCGCCGATGCGCTGCCCGAGATCGCTTGCCGCGATCTCCGCCGCAAGCCGGGCCGCCTCGGCGCGTAGCTCGCGTCTGGCGTTCTCGAATTCGTAACGCGCGCGCCGTTCGGCGTCGTGAATCAAACGGTCGCCGGCTTCGCGAGCTGCGGTCAGCGTTCGCTCACGCTCTCGTTCGGCGATGGCTTCGATATCGGAGGTCAGCTGCGCGCGGGCCTCATCCAATCCCGCAAGACGCCTTTCCGCCGCGTCACGAAGTTCTTCCGCCTCGGCCTTGGCTTTCGCTGCCGCGGCAAGTTCCTCGACGATCTGTTTACGCCGTTCGGCGAGAAAGTCGCGCAGTGGCGTACGCGTAAATCGACGCATGAGGAAAACAAAGATACTGAAATTGATGAACGAACAGAGCAGCAGAAACCAGGCGCCCGACCCGCCGCCTTCGCCGTGTTCACCACCGGAGGCATAGGCGACCGCCGGCATCAGCATGGCGGTCGCAAGCGGTACGACTGTCTTGAACAACACGATTCAGTTCCTCAAACCGCCATCGAGAAGACGATCGATCATTTGTCTTGCCATCTCTCGCGACTGTTCCTCGAGCGCGCCCGCCGCCGCGTCCCGCTCACGGGCGATTTCGCCGCGGAATTCGGCAAGCGCCGAACTCCCGCGGTCTTCCGCTTCGGCCAAGATCCGTCGCTCTTCGAGACGGGCTTCGCGGCGTATCGCCGCCGCCTTTTCCGACGCTACGGCTCGCGCCGCGTCGATCTCGCTGTCTACGCTTGCGCCAAGTTCGTCGGCTTTCCGCCGGTCTTCTTCGGCCGCCTTCAAGCGCCCTTCCGAACGCTGGCGACGCTCCTCGAAGACCTGCATGAACGGCACAAACAGCCAGCGATTGAGAAGCGCCAGCAGAATAAAAAAGCTGACAAACTGAACGACGAAAGTCGCGTCCGGAGGAAACGACAGCATACCCGATTCTCTGGCCCCCGATGGATTTTGTCTGCTTACCGGTCGTCGAAGGCCTTCAGCCCGTCCCCGGCGCGCAGGCAAGAAACTGCCCAAATACGCGCCCCTGCTGACTCCTCCTTGCGGAATCGCGCGGCGGTCGGAACGTCAATTCCACACCCGCCGCCAGCAACGACCGGGGTAACCAACGTCGGTTATCAGCGGCAGCCAGGCGTGTCAAAATAACGCAGGGCGCAATGCTCAACCGAGCAGCCGCTCGGCCAGTCGTCCGAGTTCTGCGGTCGAGGAAAACCGCACTTCTACGCGGCCAGCGGCCTGCCCGCGGATACGAACCCGAGTGCCCAGGGCTCGCGTGAGCCGATCCTCGAGCGCCCGCCGATCCGGGTCGGCATCGCTCCGCGGGGCACGCGGCGGGCCACCCTGACGACCGTTTTCACCCGAACTTCGCACCAAAGCTTCAGTCTGGCGAACCGAAAGCCCCTCTCGCATCACGCGCTGTGCGAGCTTGATCTGCGCTGCGGCGCTCGAAAGTCCGAGTAAGCTGCGAGCATTGCCTTCGTTCAAGGCGCCTTCGTCGAGTGCCGCTTGCAGAGGCTCGGGAAGCGCGAGCAATCGCAACGTATTGCTTACGGCCGCACGCGACTTGCCAACGCGCGCGGCGACCTGTTCCTGGCTGTAGCCATGCTGTTCGACCAAACGGCGATAGCCGCGCGCCACCTCGATCGGCGTGAGATCCTCGCGCTGAACATTCTCGATCAACGCCAGTTCGACGTCCTCACCGACCGAAACGTCTCGTCGCAGGACCACCGGTACCTTGTCGAGTCCGGCTCGAGCCGCGGCGCGCAGCCGGCGCTCCCCGGCGATCAACTCGTAGCCCGAGCTAGACTGGCGGACCACCAGCGGTTGCAGAATCCCGCAATGCCGAATCGAGTCGGCCAATTGCTCGAGCGCCGCATCGTCAAAACGGCGACGTGGCTGGCCGCGGCCCGCGCTCAGCTGTTCGATCGGAAGCATCAGCGGCTTGCCCGCTATCTCCTCTGCCGGCGCCTCGGATCGGCGTGATGTCGTCTCCGGCGGCGCATCCGCGGCAACACTCGGTGTACCGAGAATCGCATCGAGTCCTTTCCCCAGCGCTGGTTTTCTCATCTTAGGGACCTCCTCCATCAAGCGACCGCAGACTGTCAGCGGCGAGCTTTTCAAGTAGTTCGCGTGCCAGCAGCCTATAAGCTTCGGCTCCTTTGGATGCCGGATCGTAGAGCATCACCGGCATGCCGTGTGAGGGGCTTTCGCCGAGCCTCACGTTGCGCGGCACGACGGAATCGAACACGCTGCCGCCAAAGTGTTTGTGTACTTCGCCCGCGACTTGTCTTGCCAGCGAAGTACGAGAATCGAACATCGTCAGCAGGATGCCATCGAGCACGAGTTCTCGGTTATAGCGGTTGCGCACCCGGTCGACGGTATCCAATAGTGCGCTGAGGCCTTCGAGCGCGTAGAACTCGCACTGTAGGGGAACCAACACCGAGCTAGCAGCGCACAGCGCGTTCAGTGTCAGCATTCCGAGGGAAGGCGGGCAGTCGATCAGAACGAACTCGTAGCCGCCGGCAATCGAACTCAGTCCTTCACGCAAGCGGCGCTCGCGCTGCGGTAGCGTAACGAGTTCGACCTCGGCACCCGCTAATTCGCGATTCGACGGCAGCGCATCGAGTTCGGCCAGATCGGTATGCCGCAGTGCGTCATTCGCTTCGCAGGCTCCCAGCAAGACCTCGTAGATCGTCGGCTTCTGGGCTTGAAACAGCCCCACCCCACTCGAGGCGCTGCCTTGCGAGTCCATATCGACTAGCAAAGTCCGTCGCTGCTCGAGCGCCAGCGCCGCGGATAAATTGACGGCGGTCGTGGTCTTTCCCACGCCCCCTTTTTGATTGGCTACGGCGATAATCCGCGCCATCCAACACTCCCAACCACCTACCGCCGCAAAGCGAGAAGTTTCTTCTTCGAGGCCGATTCTGCAGTAAGTATCGAATCTCTCAAGTTCTTTACCACAGCGACCGCGGCTTTGCGAGTTTCCAACGCAGAGCCGGGATGAGAGGACCTCGATGTTTCACGTGAAACACTTGGCGCCCCCGGCATCCGACCTTGAGAGTTTCCCATCCTGAGCTGCAGCGCGGCAACCTCGATGTTTCACGTGAAGCACTTGGCGCCCCCGTCACTCCACCTTGGCGAACTCCCTCAACACGCGAGGCTCCCCCCCTCGAGGTAGGCGGAAGTCCCGCCGCCCGAACTCGCGAAAGCCTTG
>CAZJCO010000051.1:0-12042 GCA_964544375.1 uncultured Myxococcales bacterium | reverse complement strand
GCATCTGGCAACAGGTCGATCTCGACCTGCGGGCGCTCACGGCAGCACTCGGCATCAGCATGTTTGCGCCGCTGGGCCTTGGGGCCGCTCCCCCACACATCTTCGTTCCACTCACCCGCTGCCGGGCCGGCGCTCTCCGATGAGCGCTTCGAGCCTTGCAGAAATCTCTCCGGCAGGCGCCTCTCCCGTGGCCGGAAGCGGACCAATGTACTTTTCACGCACCCGCCCTTCGCGGTCGACGAGAAAGGTCTCCGGATACCCCGTTATACCATATTGCGTGCCGACTGCACCGCCAGGGTCCAGCAAAACGTCGAAATCGACTTTCTGTTCGGCGACGAAGCGGCGCACCGCCTCGGGATCATCGTCGCCGGCGACGCCCAGCACGACGACCCCGCGGGCTTCGAAATCTCGGGCCAGCGTGTTCAGTACCGGCATTTCGGCCAGGCAGGGCGGACACCAAGTTGCCCACAGATTGAGCACGACGACGCTGCCGCGGAAGTTCGACAACTTTTGCACGCTGCCGTCGAGCCGCGGCGCGACGAAATCCGGTGCGAGGTCGCCCGCATGCACGGCGCTCTTGGCACGACAACCGGCCAGCGCCAGCGCCAGCAACAGCGCTGCGGTCAAGGCCGCAGGAGCGATTCGGTTGTGCGCGTTTGACGACTTCAAATTCCTGCTCCGGCTTGCAGTATCGCACTACGCTGCCGCACGATCCAAGTTACCCCGACAACCAACAAGGCCAGCGCAATCCACTGCGACTCGGTCAGTCCCAAGGCCAGCGGCGGATTGATGCGGATGAATTCGACCAGGAAACGCGCCAACGAACTGCTCACCAGGTAGACGGCAAACAAGCTCCCCTCCGGTAAGGAGCGCTTGCGAAGACCGAGCAAGACGAAGAACACGGCGGTGTAGGCCAGGGCCTCGTAGATCGGCGTCGGGTGCACGCGTACGCCCGGCGGGTAGTCCCATCCGACGATCGCCCGATCGTAGGCCACGGCCCACGGCAGGTTGCTGACCGTGCCCCAATCGCCATCCCCGGCGATGTGGCAACCGATGCGACCAATCGCTTGACCGATGGCGAGACCGAGCGAGGTGCAGTCGAGCACGGTCACGAAGCGCATGTGGTAGCGACGATGGATCCACCAGGCAGCGCTCATGCCGCCGATCAGACCGCCGTACCAAACGAAGCCGCTGCCGGCCAACAGTTCTCCAAGGGGATCGCGCCAGAACGCGCTCGGCGCGTTGGCGACCGACAGCAGCCTCGCGCCGACGAGTCCGGCGAAAAAGACCCAAACGACCAAGCTCCACATTTGTTCGGGATCTCCACCGCGCCGCCGGTACTCGCGCGCAGAAATCGTGGCGGCCACGTAGAAGCCCGTGGCCATCATGACGCCGAAGCTGTAAACCGTCAGAGGGCCGATGTGCAGAAGAACCGGATACACGAGCGCCACACCATAGCCGAGAGGTCCTCGGGGTTCTAGCCGGCGGTCGAACCTTGTTTGAAACGTTGGCCGCGCTCGCACAGCAGCGACGGATAGTCGCTCATCAACCCGTCCACGCCGAGCTCGAGAAGCTCGTCCATCTGCTGCTGCTGGTTGATCGTCCACACGTGGACTTCGAGTCCCACCTCGTGCGCCGACTCGATGAAATGCCCGGTTACGACTTCGACCGCTCCGTGGCTCAAAGGGACCTGCAGGGCGAAGCCGGGGGCGCGGTAATCCTCGAGTTCTCCAGTCGCCGAACGCACGAGGAAGTCGGCGACCTCGAGCGCCGACATTCCGCTCATCACGTCGGGCCCCGCCTGTCGGATCCGTTCGATAATACGATGGTCGCCGGCCGCCAGAAGAACTCGCTCGTGCGCTCCAAAACGGTCGAGGAGTTCGATCACGTTCCCTTCGATCGGCGGTTCGAGTTGTTTGATCTCAATGTTGAGCGCCGTTTCGGGAAAACGTTCGAGAACCTCGGAGAGCCGTGGAACACGAATCCCCCGACCGCGAAACGGGACGTCTCCGATTTCCGTTTCGAAGCGGAATCCGGCATCGAGCGACATCAAATCATCGAGCGTCGATTCTCGCACGAGACCGCTGCCGTCCGTCGTCCGCTCGAGACGCTCGTCGTGCAGTACCACGACCTCGCCGTCGGCCGTCGCGTGGACGTCCAGCTCCAGGATGTCGACACCCGCCTCGACGGCCGCCGCAAACGCTTCGAGCGTGTTCTCTGGAAATTCACCGGATGCGCCCCGGTGTGCGAATAGCCGCGGCTTCGACGTCTCTATGTAACGCGCCATCGCGTCTACTCCGGAACCGTACCCGAAAGCAACGCAGCCAGGAGAAAGACGAAACCGATCGACATCGCGAGAAGCTCGGACTGGGTGAAACGATCGCGCACCGGGCGATCGGGTTCCTCGGTCTGCCAGTAAATGTTGAGCGTCTGCTGCACCGGCAACAGCGGCAGTACGGTAAGGAGCGACAGCACCCAGACCATCGTAATGTTGGAAACGAATGCCAAGGCGAAAAACGCGGCGGTCAACAGCGACGGTGAGAACGCCACCTGGATACCAACGCCGGCGGCGATCGCCGCGACCAGGCGAATCTGATCGTATACCATGAAGACGTTGAGAAACGGCACGAACAGTCCTGCCGTGCGCCAGCCAGGCTTCAGCTCGAGATCCAGGTGCTCGGTCAGATCGCGCCAATTCCGGTAGAACCAGTAGAACTCGTACGCCCCGAAGGTCAGGATCGTCAGCAGAATGAGGTGCCGCGTCGGCTGCGCGCGTGAGTAGGCGACCGGCTCGAAACCACTCGCTTGAGGCCGGGGCGGCCGGTTCAGTTCGGGCATCCAGCGTTTGCAATGCACGCACTGAAGAGCCTTTAGCAGAATCGGCCCGCCGCAGAACGGGCAGTCCCTGGTCTCCTTCTGCTGTTGCGTCGATTGCGGTTCGGCTCTCGCCTCGCCGTCTGCGTCTCTCTCGTCAACCATCGGTGTCTTCCATTGTGCCTGGAAACGCGGCAGAGGGTAGTGCCGCCTCGCCACGAGCATCCGACGAGCTTCGCCGCACGACGCTGGACCGAGCGCGCCGTCCGTGATTCGCATAAGATCAGGTCGGGTCAAGGAGGATTTCGATGGCACGCCTACCCCTGGTCGATTCGAGCAGTGCACCGCGCGCTGTGCGAGAGACACTCGAGCAACTGCCGGTACAGCTCAATATCTTTCGCACGATGGCGCATGCCGAAACCTGCCTGCGGCCCATGCTTCGACTCGGCAGTGCGATCCTCGGCAAACAGCAGCTCGACGCGAAATTGCGGGAACTCGCGATTCTTCATATCGCGGCATTGTCCAACGCGCGCTACGAATGGACGCAGCACGTGCCGATCGCGAAGGCGACCGGTGTGAGCGAAACGCAGATCGCGGCTCTGGATAGGGGCGAACCGGCGGCCGATTGTTTCTCCGACGTCGAACGCTGCGTCCTCGATTTCACGGAAGAAGTCGTCGTCAACGTGCGCGCCAGCGACGAAACTTTCTCACGCATCCGTGCGATTCTGTCGGCACAGGAAATCGTCGAATTGATCGTGGCGGTCGGGTTTTACATGACCATCGCGCGACTGGCCGAAACCGTCGATGTCGAAATCGACGAACCCGCAGGGCTTCGCGTCGCCTCGGCGGCGCGCGAAGAATCCCCCAGCGACTGACGGGCGGCATGCGCTGGCCGCGCTATCTTTTCATTATTCCGCTGCTGGTCGGCGCCCTCGCCGCCGGCTGGGTGGCTTACCGCCGCTACAGTTTCCCGAACATGGCGCCGTACGAACGCTACACGCTGGCTACCGGTCGCGCGCAAGACGGTGTGACCCTGCGCTACTTCGGCGCCTCCACGCTGCTGATCGAGGATGGCGAAACGGCGATCATGAGCGACGGGTTTCTGTCGCGGCCGACGCATCCGTTTCGTATCTTGTTTGGCGTCAAGATCGCGCCCGACCGACCGCGCATCTCCCGCGTGCTGGAAAAGGCCGGTGTCCGCAAGCTGGCGGCGGTTTTCGTGTCGCACTCGCACTACGACCACGCAATGGACGCGCCGGAAGTCGCTCGCCTGACCGGCGCCAAGCTGGTGGGTTCGAGTTCGACGGCCAACATCGGCCGCGGCTGGAAGCTTCCGGAGGATCAAATCGTCGTCGTCGAGTCGGAGCGACCGATGCGCTTCGGAAAGTTCAGCGTCACGATGATTCCCTCGCGGCACGCCCAGACCAATCTCGGCCGCATGATGCTCGAAGGCGACATCACCAAGCCGTTGGTGCCGCCGCAGGCGGTGTTCGCGTACAAAGCCGGCGAGACGTACTCCCTGCTCGTCGAGCACCCGTCGGGAAGCCTGCTCGTACAGGGGACGGCCGGCTACCTCGAAGGCGCGCTCGACGATTATCGTGCGGACGTGGCACTGATCAGCGTGGGGACCCTGGCCCATGCCAGCCGTGCGACCAGGCGGGAATACTACCGCCAAACCGTCGAAGCGGTTGGTGCCAAGTTGGTCGTACCGATTCACTGGGACGACTTTACCGTCCCCCTCGACCGGCCGATGCTGCCGCAGCCGATGTTGTTCGATCACGTCAGCGTGGCACTCGATTTTCTTGTCGAGCAGGCTGCAAGCGACCCGCACACGGCGTTTGCCATGCTGCCCCCCCTGGAACCCGTGGCGATCTTCGAAGCCTTGAAATAAACGCGCGCGGCTTCGCACCCGGCCGGGGTGCAGGTCTCCGTTCAATGATACGTTCTCCGATGAGGCGGGGGAGCAGCCGATCCCGCGGCCGCCGCGCGACGCGCCCTGGAGGAGGAGAGGGTCTCTTTCCGGAGTCCTTGCGTCGCCCGGCGGCCTCGGGTCTGCGTTCGTTGACAATCCCAAAGTCCGCTGTGGACCACCCCAAGTTTGGAGCGAGTTGCCGGCATCGACAAGCACGACGAAAGACCTAGGACTCGATCGCAGAGGGTCTGCCCGCAGTCGGGGGGGCCTAGCCTGCACGGACCCGCAGCGAAGCGCTTGGGTTGACTCAGTCGGGGGGTTGCTCGAGCCAACGGCCCAGCAGTTCGCGTTCGGCGTTGGACAGTTCGAGTTGGGCCCCTTCGCACAGCTCGACGACGTTGTCGCGAAAAACCCGGGCCAAGACCTCGGGGCGAATCTCGCTCGCGGGAGCGCTGCGGAGATCGACTCCGCCGAAACGAATGCCCCGAACAACAAATGCCACGCTGGCGCGCGAGACCGAACGGCCTTCTTCGATCAACCGATCGCGGACGCTCTTGCTGGTCTCGTTCAGTTGAAAGCCGTTGGCCGAAACTTCGTTGGCGACCGCACGGAACAGCGCGCCGTAGTCCTCGGGCTGCAGCCGCGGAACGCCGGCGATCTGATAGAGCCGGTTGGCCAGTTCAGCAATGTCGGGATGCTGGGTTTCGAAAGCGCTGCCTGCTTCCGGCGCGGCATGCCGCTGAGGATCGTAAACGTAGCCGGGAGGCTCGGAGGCAAAGCGAAGGTCGGGTTCCGGAAGCAGCTGCTCCAACAAAGCCCGGAAGGTACCGTGGCCGAACCATTGCGAGTCGATCACGCGCGATCCCATCGCATCGATGATGACCTGCGCCATCGCGCCGGTGGTAACTGGTTCGCTGGCCCGCTCCAGGGTAGCGGCAACCAATCGCCGAACTTGCTCGTTTTCACCGTCGGTCGTCTTTGCCGCCGGCGCCGGTGTCGCCCGGCTAGGGGTCGCCCTTTGTGACGGCCGCTGTTTGACGCGAACCAACCACGGATCGCCTTCGACGACTTCGAGATCGTCGCGCAGCGTGACCAACTCGTCGACCAAACGACGCAGCGACAAGAAACCGTACCAGTCGCTGTCCTTGAAATCGGGGAAACGGATAAAGACGTCACGAGCGAGCGAAGGAGCAAGAATCTCGCCGCTAGCACTGGCAACCTCGTAGAGTTTCGAGGCTAGGGTCGCAAGACGATTCTTCGAAACGGTGCCGGCCAGCTCTCCAGCGGCCTGGTCGCGCGCTTCGCCCGCCCCGGCGTGGCCGAGCGCCTCCTCGACGAAGCTATCGGCGTCGATCACGTAGTCGGCCGCCGCTCGGTATGCCTGCGCGGCCATCGCACCGGTGAGAATCACCGTGCGCCGGTCGTGAGTCCGCAGCCGCAGCAGTACCGGCGTAAAGTCGGCGTCACCCGAGAGGATGATGAACTCGTCGAAGTGGGTGGCGTGGTTCAGCGTATCGAGGATATCGAGAACCATGTGGATGTCGCCCGAGTTCTTGCCGTAGCCCGTCAACGAGGGACAATCGACCACCTCGAACGCGGCGCGCGTAAAATAAGGCCGAAACTTTCCGAAGGAGGCCGGATTGAGATAGCACTTTTGCAGTAGGATCGCCCGCTTCGTCGATTTCTCCGCCGCCTCTTGGCCGCGCCAGTTCAGCTCCACCAGCCAATCGATCCAGCGCATCGGATTGGTCGCAAAGGCCTCGGCGGCGCTCGGGTTGTCATCACGTAAGCTAATGAAAATGTTGTCGAAATCGACGAACAAGGCCGACCGGACGATGCTCCGGTCGCTCTCGCCTGCTGAATCCATCACCATCCCTCACTCGCGCGCAGCCACTTGCCCGCGCGCCCCCTTCCTTCTACAAAACGCGCTCCGCAGAGCAAAACCCCACGGCCCCCTTCCGAGTCTCGGTTTGACACAGCTCGGGACTAGCCGCTGAATATCCGTTCAGAAATGAATGCCTATTCAGCAACGGCCTTGTCCCGCACCGAGCGGCGCCGAAAGGATGCCGCGCAACGCGTCATTGCCGCGGCCACGCGCTTGTTCGCCGAAAGAGGCTTCGCCGAAACACCGATGGCGATCATCGCTGCCGAAGCCGACGTATCGGTCGGCACGCTCTACAACCTGTTCGACAGCAAGGAAGCCCTGTACCACGAACTCGTGCGCAGCCGAGTGGCGGTTTTTCGCGAACGCGTCAACGGAGCGATCGTCGGGCCGGGCTCGCCGATCGCATGCCTCGAACGTTTTCTGAGCGAGAAACTGGCGGTCTTCCGCGAAGAGGCTCCCTTCATCCGTCTTTACTATCAGGTCAACGCGCACGCCCGCATGTCGCTGCGCGGCTCCCTGCCCGACGAAGCACGTCGGATATACGACGAAGGCAACGACAAGTTGGCGGCGCTTCTCGAGCGGGGCGCACGCGAAAGCACTTTTGTCGCATCGAAAAACTTTTACCGCACGGCGGTTTGCTTTCAGGCGATCTCGACCGAGCTGTTTCTGCTCCATGTCGATGCTCCCGAGCAGCATCCTGCCGACGAAGTACTCGAAGAAGCCAAGCGGCTGATTCTCCCCGCCCTGCTTCCGCCGCGAATTAGCGGACACGCAACGGCCACGAAGGAGCAACGCGCATGAACCGACTCCTATCAGGAATACTTTACGGCACGGCAATTCTCGTGCTCACTCTCGGCGGAATATCTGCAGCGGAAGAGACGACGGGACTCGATGGGCCGGCGATCGCCGCGAAATCCGATCGCGCGCGGCGCGCGACCACCGAGCACCAGGTAATGAAGATGGTGCTCGAAAACTCTCGCGGCCAGCAAAGGATTCGAACGATCGAAGGCTGGTCGCACGAATTGAGCGACGCCGAGGAACACCGATTCGCGCGATTCTTGGAGCCGTCCGACGTTCGCGACACGACGCTACTGACCTACGATTATGACGAGAAGGACGACGACATCTGGCTCTACCTGCCAGCGCTGAAGAAGATCAAGCGGATTTTATCGTCGAACAAGACCGATTATTTCATGGGCTCGGATTTCACCTATGAAGACATGGAAAATCTCGATTTGGTCAACTGGACTTACAAGCTGACGGGGAGTGAGACGATCGACGGTGTCGATTGCTATGTCCTCGAAGAAGCGCCCAACAACGACGAGGAAGCAAAAGATTCCGGCTACACCAAACGCGTATCGTGGATTGCCAAGAGCGACTTCATCCCGCGGCGGATCGAGTTCTACGACAAGAAGAAGCGGCTGTCCAAACGGATGGGGTTCGAGGACATCCGCCCGACCTCCGACAGCGATCCGCGACCGCGAGCCCACAAAATGACGATGGAAAACTTCATCACCAAGCATAAGACGGTGTTGTTTTTCGAGAAGCTCGATCTCGACGTCGAGGTCGACGATGACGTCTTCAGTCAGCGGAATCTACGTCAGTAGCGACGAAGCATGGACCGATGAAGCTCTCGATTGCCGGCAAGCCGATTGTTTGGCTCGCAGCGACGCTGGTTGCAGCGACGCTGCCGATGTCGTCGGCTCTCGCCGCATCCGGCGGCGAGTTCTACGGCTATCTTCAGGAATCGATCGCCTTCCGCACCGGCGACGGCGACGTCATCTTTCACCGGCAGACGATCAACTCGAAAGTCGAGGTGCGCCCTTCGCGCGACGTGACGCTTCGCTTCGAAGCCGACGTGTGGCGCGACGATGCGCACTTCCAACGCGACGGCGCACATGGGCGTGCCCGCGTGCGCGAGGGGTACGCGAAACTCCGCCTGGGCAATGCGGACTTGCGGCTTGGTCGCGTCCAAATTTCCTGGGGTGAAGCCGACGGCGTGATCGTCTCGGACCAAGTCTCGCCCTTCGATCTGGAAAACTTCATCGTTGCCGGCTTCGACGAGATTCGCCTGGGCGTCGACGGCGCCTTTCTCAACTACTACTTCGACTCGGGCAACGAAATTGAGCTGTTGTGGATCGGACACTTCGAGTCGCCGGACTTTCCCGAACCGAGTTCGCCCTGGGAGTTCGTCGATCCCGAGCAACTGGCCGCGCGCGGCCTGACGCTGGCTCGCACCGAGCGTCCGGCGAATAACCTGGGGAACAGCGAGTTCGGCGTTCGCTTTAGTGGTCACCCGATCGTCGCCGACTGGTCGGTCGGTTATCTGCGCTCCTGGGACGACAGACCCTCGCTTCGCATCCGGCCGCCGCTGGTCGTGCCGAAACACGACATGTTCGACTTGTTCACGGCAAACCTGGTGTGGCCCGTCGGCGACGTGATGCTGAAGTTCGACGGTGCGTACGAACACGGGCGCTATCTTTCCACCGACCCGACCAAAGCGGGCGCGCTGACGACCGCGGCGGACGGCTTCGTCGCCAAACAAGATGTCGCGCGCACCCTGGTGGGACTCGACGCGAAACCACGCGTACCGGGATGGCGAGAACCCAATGCATCGTTTCAGTTCGTCCACGAAGCGGTGATCGATCCCCACCACAGTCTGCTCGGCCCCAAGAACACCGATTTCGTCAGCATCTTGCTGACGGCGTCCTACCGCAACGAAACGATCAAGCCCTGGCTCTTTGCGATCATCAATCTGCGCGGCGCCGATACCTGGGTGCAGGCCAAGGTCGATTACGAACCGATCGATCACTGGCGCTTCACTCTCGAGTACGACCTGTTCGACGGGAACCCTTTCGACGGCAGCGGCGGCGGTCTGTTCGGCGGTTTTTCCAACAACGACATGGTCAAGACAAGCATTCGCTACAGTTACTGACGATCTTGGCCGGATGATCCTGGCTGGATCATTCTCTGGGTGGACGATGCTGCGGACGTTTCTAGAACGGCTGAATCGGGGACTAGCAACCTTGGTTGCCGGCCGCCCGCTGTCGACTCTCCTGCTGGTAGCGCTCGTCACGGCCTTGTTTGCCGCACAGCTTCCCAAACTTCGCTCGGAGACCGACGTCACGGCGTTCCTGCCGCGTGGAGACGAATCGGTGATCAACCTCGATCTGCTCGAGGAAATCTTCGGCAGCCCCTACCTTTGGCAAATCTTGATCCTGCGGGAGGATCATCCCGACGGCGTCTACAACCCGGAAACGCTCGGCGTCATCGGCGAGATCACCGCTTGGTTGCAATCGCGGCCGGAGTTTGAAACCTCGCGCAACTCCGATCTGCGCTCGCTAAGGACGGTCAACGATATTCTCGGCGACGACAGCGGCATGGTCGTCGAGCCTTTCTTCGACGAGGTACCGGCCAATCGCGCCCAAGCGTTGGCGGTGCGGCGCGCGGTCGAACGCAACGGGATCTACGTCGGAATGTTGGCCGCGGCCGACGCCAGGGGAGCGGCGATCATCGTCCGCGAGTCGGCCGAGGGCGAGCGCCATCGCGAGCAGGCCTATCGCGACTTGATGGACTATCTCTCGCACTTCCGCGCCGACGGCCGGCCCGAGGAGTTCCATGTCACCGGGCGTCCGGCGATCCAAGGACTGTTTGGCATTTACATCGCCGAGGAAGGCCAGCGTCTCCTGCCCTACGTGTTCGGTTTGTTGATTCTGTTTCTGTTCCTGTCGTTTCGTAGCCTTCGCGGCGTCCTTCTACCGGTCATCGTCATCGCCGGCACCGAAGTCTGGATGCTCGGCTTTCTCGCGCTCTGGGGTCATCCGGTCTACACGATCACCTCGATCTTGCCGATCTTGATCGTTTCGATTGCCGTTGCAGCTTCGATCCACGTCATCGCGCGCTACTACGAGGCGGCGCAAGATAAGCCCGGGGCCGGTTCGCGTGAGCTGGTCCAATATACCCTGACCGAAATCACGCCACCGGTGCTGATGACGTCGCTGACTACGGCGGTCGGGTTTCTCGCCATGGCCAGCTCCAAGCAAGTGCCGATGGCCGACTTCGGCGTGGTCGCCGCCGCCGGCATCCTGTCTTCCTTGGTGCTCACGCTGACGATCGTTCCGGCACTGCTCGCGATCTTTCCTGCCGGCACGGGCAAGCTCCGGCGGCGCACGGACGACAGCCTGCCGCTCGGTTGGATGTTGGCGCGCTCGACCGCGACCGCCGATCGAAACGCCAAAGGCACGCTCGCACTGTTCAGCGCCCTGCTTGTACTCGGCCTCTGCGGCGTCTCCCGCCTGACGACGAACACATCGATGGTCCGCGAGTTTCCGCCGGGCCACGACATTCGCGTCGCCGACGAGGCCGCCAACCGGCACTTCTCCGGCGGCACGGTACTCGATTTGATTGTCGACGGCAGCGCGCCGGGAGCGATCAAGTCGCCGAATCTGCTCAAACGAATCGATCGGCTCCAGCGAGAACTCGAGCGCATCGACGGCGTCGGCGACACCTTTTCGCTGGCCGAGCTGATCAAGCAGATGAACCGGGTAATGAACGAAGACCGCGCCGACGCCTATCGGATTCCCGACGAGCACGATCTGGTGGCGCAGTACCTTCTGCTCTACTCGATGTCGGGCGATCCGGGCGACTTCGACGACTTGGTGGATTACGATTATCGCTACGCCCACGTCACGGTGTTCCTGCGCGACTCGCGCTCCAGTCTCGCACGCCGGGTCGAGCGCCGCCTGCAAGAGCTAATACCGGCGCTGTTCCCGCCCGGATCGGAGCCTCCGGTCAGCGTGCGCACGGCGGGCACCGCCAACATCACCGTGCACCTAGAAGACTACGTCGTCCACAGCCAGATCGTCACGCTGGCGAACTGCATCGCGGCGCTGCTGCCGCTGATGTGGCTCTATGGTCGACGTCAGCAGCTGCGACCCGGAAGGCGCCTATTGATGGGACACGCCCCGGCCTCGGGCGGGGACTCCGTCGCGTGGGCGTCGGATGCCGTGGCCTGCTCGGTACCGCCGGGCAGCGTGGAAACACGGATTAGCCTGCCTTCAGAAATACTAAGATACCACTGGGCCGAATCGTAATCTGAAATCCGGATCGAAAAGGAAATCGTTAACGATTTCAAATTTTCAATCAGCGGTTGATTCAATTTGCCAATTAAAAAACCGTCGAAATATTGTTCTAAAAACGCAAGATTGGCTGAACCCTTGCCGCTGTCGATCGGAGATTGGGCAGGCTTATGTTTGCGTTTCCCCCATTCGAATTCACGGGCATGGTGGATTATTTTCTCAAACCAATGGTAATTGAGATCGGGAAAGCGTGCGATGTAATCCGGCAAAATTTTATGGGTGTGAGACAAATCAAAGATCGGTTCCCCTCCGACGTAATCCCGGTATCGATTGAAAAACTCCGACGTGATACG
>CAZJCO010000050.1:0-12052 GCA_964544375.1 uncultured Myxococcales bacterium | reverse complement strand
CCGGCGCCATGCGGTTCGCCGGGGATGCGGGCGACGGGATGCAGCGGACCGGGACGCAGTTCATGAACGAATCGGCGCGCGCCGGAAACGCCCGGGCGACGTTCCCCGATTTCCCGGCCGAGATTCGGGCGCCCGCCGGAACGCTGGCGGGTGTGAGCGGGTTTCAGCTACATTTTTCGAGTCGGCGGGTCTTTACGCCAGGTGACCAGCCCGACGTGCTGGTGGTGATGAACCCGGCGGCCTTCGCTGTAAACATCGGCGATTTGGTGGACGGCGGCATTTTGATCGCCGACACCGACGGATTCGGTAAAGCGAACTTGCGCAAGGCCGGATTCGACGACGACCCTTTGGAGGAAGAAGCGCTGGGTCGCCGTGTGCGTGTGTTCAAGGTGCCCGTCACGAAACTTACGTCGCAAGCGCTGGCCGAGCTGAAGCTTCCGAACAAGACGGTCGTACGCTGCAAGAACTTCTTTGCCCTCGGGTTGTGTTCCTGGCTGTTCAACCGGCCAACGGAAGAAACGCTCAAATGGATTGGCGCCAAGTTTCGAAAGTCCGAGGCGCTGGTCGAAGCAAACACGCGGGCCTTTCGTGCCGGTTGGAATTTTGGCGAGACGGCGGGCTTGTTTGCGTCGAGTTATCGCGTGGCCGCAGCCGAAATCGAGCCCGGGCGTTACACCAGCGTGACCGGGAACCAAGCGGTTGCTTACGGCTTGATGGCGGGCGCCGCCAAGGCGCAGAAGAAATTGGTCTATGCTTCCTATCCGATCACGCCGGCTAGCGATATCCTGCACGAATTAGCGGCTCAGAAGAACTTCGGCACGGTGACCTTTCAGGCCGAAGACGAAATCGCAGCGGTGTGCGCCGCAATTGGTGCCTCTTACGGTGGGGCGGTCGGCGTAACCGGAACCTCGGGTCCCGGAGTCTCGCTCAAGGGCGAGGCGCTCGGTTTGGCGGTGATCGTCGAGTTGCCTCTCGTGATCGTCAACGTTCAGCGCGGCGGGCCGAGCACCGGCCTGCCGACCAAGACCGAGCAGGCCGATCTTCTGCAGGCCTTGTACGGCCGCCACGGTGAGTGTCCGATGCCGGTGATTGCCGCATCGACGCCGAGCGACTGTTTTGATGTGGCGTTCGAAGCCGTGCGAGTCGCGATCAAGTACATGACGCCGGTCCTGGTGTTGACCGACGGCTATCTGGCCAACGGTTCGAAGCCGTGGAAGCTTCCCGCTTTCGACGAACTGCCCGAGATTCCGAGCAAGTTCTGGACGCAGGCGATGGGATTCCACCCCTATCTGCGCGACGAAGACACGCTGTCGCGCCCCTGGGTCATTCCCGGAACGCCGGGATTGGAACATCGCGTCGGCGGTCTGGAAAAGGATTACGATAGCGGAAACATCAGTTACGTACCGGCGAATCACGAGCGCATGTGCCGTATCCGTGCGAGCAAGGTGGAGCGGGTAGCCGACGACTTCGAACCGCTTGAAGTTGGTGGCAGCGCGGACGCCGACACGTTGATCGTCGGTTGGGGATCGACCCACGGCGTGATTGAGGAAGCGGTGCGGCGGCTCAGCGCCGAGGGAACCGAGGTGGCGCACGTCCACCTGCGGTGGCTGAATCCGCTTCCCCGTGATCTGGGCGGCATCCTGTCGCGCTTCAAGAGGGTCATCGTGCCGGAGATGAATCTCGGCCAATTGGTCCGAGTGCTTCGCGACACGTACCTGGTCGACGCCCGGCCTGTGAGCAAGATCGAGGGGCAACCGTTTAAGACCAGCGAGCTAGTTGAGCGCATTCGCGCCATCATTGAGGAGTAACCATGAGTGCCGTTGCCGAAGCCAAGAAACTGACGCGCAAGGATTTCGTAAGCGACCAGGACGTCCGCTGGTGTCCGGGGTGTGGCGACTACGCGATCCTTGCTCAAGTGCAGAAGGTGTTGCCCGAAATGGGCATTGCCAAAGAGAAGCTTGCCTTCATTTCGGGAATCGGCTGTTCGAGTCGATTCCCGTACTACATGGATACCTACGGTTTCCACAGCATCCACGGTCGGGCTCCGGCGATCGCTAGCGGTCTCAAGGTCGCCCGCCCTGACTTGTCGGTATGGATCATCACGGGCGACGGCGATGCCCTTAGCATTGGTGGCAACCATTTCTTGCACGTGCTGCGCCGCAACTTCGACGTCAATATTTTATTGTTCAACAACGAGATTTATGGCTTGACCAAGGGGCAGTACTCACCGACCTCACCGCTTGGACAGATCACCAAGTCGAGTCCTTTCGGCGTGGTCGACAACCCCGTGGTGCCGCCGGCAGTTGCGCTGGGTGCGGCCGCCACCTTCGTCGCGCGCGCCGTCGACGTCGATCAAAAGCATATGCAGACTACGATCAAGCGAGCGGTCGAACACCGCGGCGCCTCATTGATCGAAGTGCTGCAAAACTGCGTGATCTTCAACGACGGTGCCTACGAGGCGTTTACCGCGGGGGACGCGCGGCTCGAGCACGAGCTCTACCTCGAACACGGCAAGCCGATGATCTTCGGCCGTGAAGGGGCCAAAAAGGGCTTGCGTCTGGATAAGCAATTGCGCCCCGAGGTCGTGTCACTCGACGACGTGGACGAATCGGAAATCCTCGTCCACGACGAGACCAACGAAGCGATCGGTTTCATGCTGGCCAGCCTGCCGTGGCAGCCTCGTTTCCACGAGGCCGGCCGCTTCCCGGTTCCGCTCGGCGTGCTGCATGCGGTCGAGAAGCCGGTGTACGAGGATTTAGTGTACGACCAGCTTGATACGGCCAAGGAAAAAGCGGGTCCTGGGGACTTCGATAAGCTGTTTGCAAGTGGAGATACTTGGGTCGTAGACTAACGCCGGAGACGAGCCTATGGACGAGAAAGATACGGAAGTCGCCGAGTTCATCGACGAAACGATAAAGACTCTGAAAGAGGAGGGCGAGAGCCCGCCGTTCAACGAAGACACTTTGCGGGCGCCGGTGAGCGCGCTCGACCCGCGCAAGCCGATCGTGGTCGAACTGCAAACGACGGTGCTCGAAGCCGTCGCGTTGATGCAGCAGGAACACGTGGGCTGCGTGCTCGTCGTTCGCGGCGACAAACTGAAGGGGATCTTCACGGAGCGCGATGTTCTCACCAATGTTGTCGGTCAGGGGGTGGATTCTGCCAAGACGCCGGTGCGCCGGCTGATGACGCCGGATCCGGAGACGCTGCGTCCGACCGACTCGATTGCCTACGCGCTGAACAAAATGAGCTTGGGTGATTACCGCCACATCCCCCTAGTCGACAAGACCGGCGTTGCTGTCGGCGTGATTTCGGTAAAGGACATCGTCGAACACATCGTGCGCTTCTTTCCCAAGAGCGTGCTTAACTTACCGACTCTTCCGCGGCAGAATTACACCCAGGAACGCGAAGGCGCCTGACGGGAGGAGTTGACACCACTCGCCCGAGGGTGTTAACGGAGCCGGCAGGAGCCGGTGGAACCGTGGCGCGGCGGTGTGTGCATGGCTGGAGGTAGTACCAGTAATTGGGCGGATGCGGTCTCGGCGGCGTTGGAGCGTTTGGATGTGGCCGAGACGATCGAAGAACTGAGACGACAGATAGACGAACTGATCGGGCGTCTGGCCCAAGAAGACGCTGCCGCCGCGGCGCCCCCATCGTCGGCTTCGGAAAGGCTCGACGTCGATGTCGATGAGCTTGGCCGCAAGGTCGAAGGAGCCAGCGACCTTCTTGCCGAACTGGCAGACGTTCTAGAATCCCAGACCGAGCGAATCGAAACCATTGAGCAGCAGTTGGGGGATGCTGACCGGGGGCTAGGCGGCAACGCCAGCCTCGTTGCCGGGGACGGCGCGGGGCGTCAGGCGGTTGAGAGCCTCGGCGCTCGACTCGAGTGCTTTCGCGATCTGATCGACCGTAGGCTCGGCGGCATCGAGAGCCGCCTCGGTCGCATCGAGGGGCGGCTCGATGACATGCTGGCGTTGGCCGGCGAAGGCCAGCGTCAGGTCTCCGAGCTACAGGAGCAACTCTATCTGCACGCCAATCCGGTTGCCGCGCAGCCCGATGGGTTGGCCGAGTATCTAGGCGATGCCGACGCCAGTCTCGTTGCCCCGGTGATCGAGTTCGAGCCGGGGAAGGCGCCGGGGGAGACCCGTAAGGAGAAACTTTCGGCGGCCGGACGGGAAGCAGAGACGGGCGAACCAGGCAGCAAAGTGCAGGCAGCGTCGGAGCAAAGCGGCGAGCTGTTCAGCGCCCAGGCGGCGGCCAGCGAAGCGAGTGATGTCGCATTGGCAGCGGCGATGTCGCGGGCCGAACAGGACATTGCACGGGCGGCGGCGCTAGCCGCGTCGCTTACGCGCTCTACTTTCGGCCCGCCGGTCGGGGGGAACGGACGCGCCAAGCAAGAGGCCGCTTCGGGCAACGGTCGCACGGAGGCAGCGCGGGTCGAGGCGATGCCCGAGCCACCCCTGAGCGGCGCGCACTCGCGCGCCGAGGCCGCCCCCGGGCTCGGACCGAGCCAAGTGCATCCGGGGAAGCCGCATCCGACGGTTCTCGTCGTTGATGACGTTGCTGACGCCCGCATGATTTTGTCGGTATACCTTTCCAAGACCGGTTACCAGGTCGTGACGGCGAGCAGTGCCGAAGACTGTTTGGCCAAGCTGCGACATCACGATGTCGACGCGATTGTGCTCGACGCTCGCATGCCCGGCGGTGATGGGCGACACGTTTGCCGCGTTCTGGCCGAGGACCCCGATTTCGAGATGAAGAAGAATACGCCTGTCATCGTCTATACCGGTCATCCTCAGGAGTTCTCGCGGGACGAGGTGGTTGCTTGGGGGGCGAGCGATTATGTCGTCAAAGGCGGGGACATGCTGCCGCTGATCAGCGCTCTCGTACGCTACACAGGGCCGCTGCAGGAAGAGGCACAGTGAAGCGGGTCGGATTTTCCGCTTTGCTCTCGGCGTTCCTGCTGTTGTCCGCCGCTGGTCCAGGTTGGACGCAGCTCGGTATGACCGTGCTGTCTCCGCTGCAGGAGCAATACCGTATCGGCGGCTTCGACTACCGGCCGCCGGCGGGAGACGGCTGGCGCGAAACCGGAAAGACCGATAACGAGCTGCGCTTGGTCTTCGCCGTGCAGTTGCCCGACTCGACCTCGGTCGATATGCGCGCCGAATTCATTGCCCACGCGTTTGCCGTCGAAGACGCCAATCTCGTCGCCGACGCTTCCGAGCTGGCTAGCAAGAGCCTCGAGCAGCAGAGCGCGCGCCGTCGCGGCAATTTGGTTGCACTCACGCGCGTCGAGAGCGTCGCCGAGGCGGAAGGCGTCTACGCTTTCACTCTGGTCTCACGCGGTAACGGCCAGGACTATTTCGAACGTTTCTACGTTGCTCTTGCGCCGGACCGCAGCGAATACATTTCAGCCAAGCTGACAACCAAAGATACCGACCTCGACAAGACTCCCTATCTTGGGCCACTGCAGTCGTCGTTGGCTTCACTCACGCATGACTCCGCGAGAGTGGCCGCAGGCGAAGGGCCGAAGGCGGACGCTCCGAATGAGAAGGAGTCGCAGCCGTCTGCCGGATCAGTCGGGCAGGATACCGGCGGCCTCGCTACTCCCTGAGGCCGCCAATTCGGCTAGCCAGGCGCTTGCCGAGCCTCGGCCGCGCTCGAGCATCCGCTCTAGCGTTCCCATGGCCGGCAAGAGGTAAGGCAGAGGTCCCGGATCGGTCGGCATATCCAACGGGGCGAAGAGAGTGGAGGTTCCCTTGGAGCGGACCTGAAGGGCTATTTGGCCGCAGGGTGCTTCAGCGTCGAGGACGCTTGGAGCGAATACCAAGACCTCGCTCATTCCCCGCTGCGCGGCATCGTAAAGCGCGTCCGTGACGCTACCGGCAGCATCGTTGGGGAAGAACAAGGCGCGTTCGATAAGCTTCGAGACAGCCGTTGCTCCGAGTTCGGCATCGACCGTCAGGTAGTGCTGCTGGGCGTAGAGCTGCAAGCCGGTGCCCGGCCCTCGGCTGCTGTTCGTCAAGCGGGTGAGACTCGATCTTGCCCACAGGCAGCGTTCGGCCAAGACACCTCCGAGCAGCGGAAGCCGGGCGAGCATCGCCCGTGCTAGTAAGTGGTCGGCCCGTAGCGCTTCCCAAGCGGTGCGCGCTGCGAAGGCGTCGTCGGCCGAGGCAAGCAGCGCGGCCAGCGCCGCTGGGCCGCTGCCGTAGACGAGTTGGGGCCGCTCGAGGCGTTCGAGCAGGATGTCGAGGACGCCGGTCAGGCACACGGCGTCTTGCCAACCGCTGCCGGCAAATACCCACGCGCGACGGTGAAGCCGAGGAGTGGGGGCCGGCGAGGCGGAGTTCCCCGGAGCCTCTGCGATGGTTTCTCGCGCGTCGGCGACGGAGGAGCCGACGGCAGCCGGCGGCGTGGCTAACAACATCCAAGGCATCACTTTTCAGGTTAAAGCCCAGCTTGCTGTCCTGCAAGGCAAAATACTTCTCGGTTGCAGTGGGCAAGGCGGGCAGGTAGATGGACCGCGTGCGTCGTCTCAGTTCGCAGGTTCGGCCTTCTTCTCCCGAATTTCGTGCCAATAGTGAAGCGATGCAGCGCGAAGTCGCGAAGCTCCGCGAGCGTCTGGCGCAGGTGCGCAAGGGTGGGTCGGAGCGCTCGCGTGCCCGTCACCTGGCCAGAGGGAAGCTGCTGCCGCGCGACCGAGTAGACGGCTTGCTCGATCCCGCTTCGCCGTTTCTCGAACTTTCGCCACTGGCGGCCTACGACGTTTACGACAACGATTCGCCTTCGGCTGGAGTCATTAGCGGGGTCGGACGTATCGAAGGGCAGCTAGCGGTCATCATCGCCAACGATGCGACGGTCAAAGGCGGGACGATGTACCCGTTGTCGGTCAAGAAGAACCTACGTGCGCAGACCATTGCACTCGAGAACCGCTTGCCGACCGTCTACCTGGTGGACTCCGGGGGAGCTTTTTTGCCCCTGCAATCGGAAATCTTTCCCGACGTAACCAACGGCGGGCGCGGATTTTACCTGCAGTCTCGCATGTCCGCTGCGGGAATCCCGCAAGTTGCGGTGGTGATGGGATCGTGCACGGCAGGAGGAGCCTATACGCCCGCGATGTGCGACGAGAACATCATCGTCGCCAACCAGGGGACGATCTTTCTCGGCGGTCCGCCGTTGGTAAAAGCCGCGACCGGCGAAGAGGTTACCGCCGAGGAACTCGGCGGGGGCGATGTTCACACGCGGATCTCGGGCGTGGCGGACCATCTGGCGGCCAACGATCAAGAGGCACTGGCAATCGCACGCAGCGTATTTCGCAATATCGTACGCCGGGAGTGGGAGGGGCCCGACCGCGAGCCGCCAGAGGAACCTTACTACGATCCGGCCGAAATCTACGGCATCGTGCCTCCCGACACCCGAGTTCCTTACGAAGCGCGCGAAGTCATCGCTCGTCTGGTCGACGGCAGCCGCTTTCACGAATTCAAGGAGCGCTACGGAACGACTCTGGTTACCGGCTTTGCCCGACTTTACGGCTACACCATCGGCATTTTGGCGAACAACGGCGTATTGTTCTCGGACTCGGCGCTCAAGGGAACCCATTTCATCGAGCTTTGCAGCCAGCGGCGTATTCCACTGCTGTTCTTGCAGAACATCACCGGTTTCATGGTCGGCCGTAAGTACGAGCACGGCGGCATTACCAAGGATGGGGCCAAGATGGTCCACGCGGTAGCCAACGCCGAGGTTCCCAAGATGACACTGATCATCGGCGCTTCTCACGGCGCCGGAAACTACGCGATGTGCGGCCGGGCCTACAGCCCGCGCTTCCTCTTCATGTGGCCGAACGCGCGGATTTCGGTGATGGGAGGAGAGCAGGCTGCAAATACGCTAATCATGGTGAAACGGCAGCAGTTGGCCGCGCGCGGAGAACAACTCGCCGAGGACCTCGAGCACGTGATGCACGACGAGGTCGTCGCGGTCTACGAAAAAGAGGGCAGTCCCTACTACAGCACGGCGCGCATCTGGGATGACGGTATTCTCGATCCGGCCGAGACGCGGCAGGCCTTGGGCCTGGCGCTCGAGGCCTCCTTGCAGGCGCCGATCGCCGAGACCAAAACCGGCGTGTTCCGTATGTAGGGAGGCACGGTTTCGCTGCATCTAGACAATCAGGGAAAGACGATGGCGCAAGGCTTGCTTGCGATGCAGGTCGAGGTTGAAGAAGGATTGCTGGAGGAAGACCGATGATCGAGAAGAGTTCGAGCGGCGGCGTGACAACGATTACTCTGGCGCGGCCCGAGGTGCGTAACGCGCTGAACGACGAGGTCATGCACCGGATCGAGTCCGTGCTGGACCAAATCGAGCAGGAATCGGCGACGCGCGTCGTCGTTGTTACCGGGGCCGGCAAAGCCTTTTCTGCCGGAGCGGATCTTAACGCCATGCAGAAGATCGCGACGGCCACGCAAGAAGAAAACGAGCGCGACGCCATGCGGATGGGCGCGCTGTTTCATCGAATCGCCTCGTTTCCCAAACCGATCGTTGGCCGCGTCAACGGGCCGGCCATGGGTGGCGGCGTTGGCCTGGTCGCCGCCTGCGACGTCGTCGTTGCCGCCGACAGCGCCTTCTTCGCGTTCAGCGAGGTGCGCTTGGGATTGGTCCCCGCAGTCATTTCTCCCTTCTGTGTGCAGCGGCTTGGTGCGGCGACCGCCCGCCGCTTGTTTCTCACGGGCCAGCGGATCGACGCGGCCGAAGCCCGGCGCCTGGGCTTGGTCGACGAAGTCAGCTCGGCCGAAGGGCTCAATGAGGCGGTGGAGCGGATCACCGGCGACATCATCAAGGGCGGTCCGGAGGCGTTGGCAGAGGCCAAACGCCTGATCGACGAGGTCAACGGGCAGAAGCCCGAGCAAGTGCTGGGCTACACCGCACGCTGTATCGCCCACTTGCGGGCTTCGCCGGAGGCCGCTGAAGGGATGAGCGCCTTTCTAGAGAAGCGTCCGGCCTCTTGGACCAGCGGCCGAGAATGACCTAGCGCGACGCGCCCGGGTCTTTTCTCTCTGGCACGGAACCTGCTGGGTTCTCCGGTGCTCGAATAGAGCAAAGGATGCCGGAGCCGGCAATTGCTGAAAAACAAAGCTTTTTGCTTTGATTTCGACCGTCGGCCCAGTGGCGATAACGCGACGCTTTTGGCCAATGCTGCCGGCGAGGCATTTTGCGGTAGCGGCTGCGGCCTCAGCAATGGCATCATGAGGTAGGTAATCGGTCATGGCGGAAAATGGGATGGAAAGCGAAGACCTCAACACGGATCTGCAGGATATGGTGGTGCTCGTCGACGACGAGCCCAACATTCGTGAGACGGTAGCCTTTATCCTCGAAGCCGAGGGCGTCGAAGTAGAGACGGGTGCCGACGGCGTGGAGGGCCTCGAAGCGGTTCGGCGCTGCAAGCCGAAGGTCGTTCTTCTCGACGTCATGATGCCGCGTATGGACGGTTACGAAGTGTGTCGGACGATTCGCTCCGATCCCGCCTTGCAGGGTGTGTTCGTGATGATCCTGACGGCGCGTGGGCAGAAATCCGACGAAGCCAAGGCGCTCGAGGTCGGTGCCGACCTCTACATGTCGAAACCGTTCGACGATGAAGTCGTCATGCAGGTGATCCGCGACGTGTTCGACGGCCGCTTGGTTTCCAGGCAGGGTGGCAACGAGGCGAGTCCGGTAGTGCATTACCAGCGCGCCGGAGCCGGCGCTGCCGGATGATTGCCTAGCTCGATCCCTCTCAGTCCTCCGGCGGTTCGAACCAGCTGAGGACGTTCTCGGCCAACTCTCGATTCCCCGACAGCTCGATACGTTCGCTCGCGACCGCCAAGCGGCCGTCAAACTTGCCATCGGCAATCGCAAGGAAGTCTTCCACGCTCAGCCGCACGCCGATGTCGGCGCCCGGAGCCTGCGTATCGGCTTCCCAGCTTACTCCCTCGGGCGCGATGTGCAGTAGATGACTGCCGCCGCCTTCGCCTTCGAGTTCGATTCTGCAGCTCAGCGCCGCGCCGGCTCCGGGAGCCCCCTGCGCTTCGAAGCCGCGAAAGATTTCCTCGAGCCGTGCGGCGACGTCGACCTCTTCTTCTTCGACCTCTTGTGGGGTGTTTGCCTCGATCGCCGTTTCCACTACTGGGGGGGTGGTCTCTTCCCGTCTGGACTCTTCCATAGGGCTTGTTTAGAACGCGCGGGGTGGCCGGGCAAGCGACGAGGGGATTCTGAAGTGGGTACCGGGCTTTGGCGGAGCGGCGCGCGATGAGCGAAGAGCAACACGCGGCGGCGGGGGCCGAAGCCAGCCGGCCGCCGCCCGCGCGCGGACGGCGGCTCGCCGGCCTGATTCTCGTGGCGCTGGCTGCTGGCGTGCTGCTCGCAGTGAGCCTCGGCGGGCACGCTCTGTGGGATCCGGATGAAGCCAAGCACGCCGAAGTCGCGCGTGAGATGCTGATCTCCGGCAACTGGGTCGAGCCCCACGTTGCCTTCCAGCCCTACCATCACAAGCCCTCGCTGCTCTACCTTCTGATTGGTTCCAGTTACCGTCTCTTCGGCGTAAGCGAGTTTTCCGCGCGCCTGGTACCGGCCTTGGCGGGTTGGTTGACGCTGCTGGCAACATATTGGTTTGCCAGCGGCGTCGGTTTGCGAGCCGGTCTGCTCGCGGCGCTACTGCTGGCGGCCTGTCCCTTGTTCGTCGGCGTGTCGCGCTTTACCAATTTCGATGGACTCGTCACCTGCTTTACGACCGCCGCCGCCCTGTGGCTGGCCGCCTGGCTCGACGCGCCGACCAAGCGCAGCATCTATCCGGTCTACCTGTTCGTCGGCCTCGGCGTTCTGGCCAAAGGGCCGATGGCTCTGGTCGTCGTGATCGTTCCGTTGCTGGTCTGCTGGCTGCTGGGCGAGCATCGTTGGCGCGACCTGGCGGCACTGCGCGGGGCGCTCCTCCTGCTCGTGATCGTAGGGGTCTGGGCAGTTCCGGTCGGATTGGCTGCACCCGACTACTTGCTCGATTTTGTCTGGATCCACAATGTTCAACGTTACCTCGTGCCGCAACGGGCATTTCATCCCGAGCCGTTCTATTTCTTCATTCCAATTCTACTCGGCGCGCTACTGCCGTGGTCGCTGCTGTTGCCGCGAATCGGACGAGACGCTTTCCGTGCAGGCGGCGGCTCGCGGTTCTTGATCCTCTACGCTCTTTGGGTCGTCGTCTTCTTTTCGATTTCTTCGGGGAAGTTGGCGACCTACGTACTGCCCGCGATACCCGCGCTGGCGGTCCTCGCCGGCCGCTGGCTCGACGGTCCTGCCGGAGACGAGCAAGCGGCGGCCCGGACCTTACTCGATCTTGCCGCTTTCCTGCTGGCTTTGCTTCTGCCGTCGGCGGGGTTCGTGATCGGCCGTGAAGCGCCCAACTTGCTCCCGCTTGCGGCGGTCTTTGTACCGGTCACGGTAGCCGGGCTTTGGCTGCTATGGCGCGGGCGAAAGCTGGCTGCAGGCCTGCGGGCGGCGACCGTTACGCTGTGTGGGGGGCTGCTGGCAACGCTCTTCGTGTTCAACGCGGTCGGCGGTCCGGCTGTCAGTCGGTTGACCAGCGACGCCGATCTTGCCGCGGCAGCACGCGCGATTGGCCGGCCGGATCGCATGGTCGCCTTCGGTGTTCGACCGTACTCGTTCTTGTTCTACACCGGCTGGCCGATTGTCTACCAGGGGAGCGACGAAGAACTGCGCGATGCTTTGCACGGGGGTGGTAGGGTCCTGCTCCTCAGCAAAGAAAAGCAGCTCGCGCGACTCGATGAAGTCGCCGGCACGCTTTCGCTGTCGGAGATCGCGAGGAACGGCAGACACGTTCTATACCGCGTCGCGTCGAGCGCGCCGTCCGAGCCGACGCAGCCTTGAAACTCGCTGGTTGCCTTGCCATTTGCTGTTGATACCATGGCGTGGATGATCAAGCCGCGCCGTTGTTTTGTCGCCGTCCTACTATTTTCTTATAGCGCCACCCTTGCACAGCGCGACGATGCGATCAGCGCCGAAGATACTGTATTGCCCG
>CAZJCO010000049.1:0-12084 GCA_964544375.1 uncultured Myxococcales bacterium | reverse complement strand
GTCTACCGTGTGTGTCAGCACACACACCCAGCCAACGCGAGCCTCGCGGCGGTTAAAAGAGGCCGATACGTCGGCGTTGATCGTGCCCACGACGCCGCTGACGCTGACGTCGTCGGCTTCGATCAGGAGCTTCGGCCTTGGCCGCCACACCAGGTTCGGAGCGCGCGCCTCGTAGCGATAGCGGAGACCGTCGCCTTCATCGGTCATGCGTAGACTACCGGTGACGCGGGCGCGCGGTCGCCACGGTTCGGCAATGCCCAGTTCCGTGAGCGCCGCCTGGAGGTCGAGTTCTTGCGCCAACAGTCGCAGGTTGAGTTTCGGCTGCGATCCGGCGGCTCGCCAGCCTGCCAAGCCGAAGGGAATCTCCCCCCAATGACCGGAAGCCTTGCGGATCTGGTAGCGGCGATCGTCGATCGAAGCACTCGCGGTAAAGGTGAGCGGAGCGTGGTACCCGAGCACGACCAGCCCGCTCGATCCCTGCAGATCCAAATCGAGCGACTCCGCGGGCGTGGCTTCGCTGCTGTGCTCGCCGACGAAACCCGCGCCGGACACCTGCAGATCGAGTTCGCCCTCGAGCAAGCCCTCCAGGGGCGGGAACAAACGAGCGAGAACGGCGGGATCGCCGCCGTCGAGTGTCGCTTGGAGCTGAAGTCGAGCGCCTCCGGTCGGGCCGGCACCCGGTGTGATTGTCGCCCCGATGGTACCGTCGGAGTCGTTCCCCAAGATCGCGCCGCGCAGGTCGACTCGCGTCGCTCGGCCACCGGCCGGCGACAGGGTCGCAGAAAACGGTCCCAGCGTGGTACGCGTCGGTGGATCGCGCAGCGAATCGACGAACTCGAGCCGGCTCGCCGCCAACCGCAAGCGCGCTCCGGACGGTAGCGCTGTTGCCGGAATCCCCACCAACCAGGTAGGAAAGCGTCGCTCGACCAACACCGTCGGTGCGTCGACCTCAATCGAACCAACGCAGCCGCGGCCGATCAGCATCGGCAGCAGACAGGGTCGCACGATCAGATGGGAACTTGCGGCGAGCGAGCTGCCGGGGTCCGCCTCGGACTCGAGCAGGCGGACGCCGCGAACATCGACCGCCGGGCGCGGCCAGAAGGAAAGCGCGGTGCGGTCAGCCTCGAAACGCGCCTGCTGGCCACTGACCAAGGTCGTCGTCGAACCGGCGAGTTGCTGCACACGGCCTTTGAGCGTCGACAGCGAAACACCGACGGCGGCCGCAACCAGAATGCCGAGCACCAAAATGATCTTACGCATCTACGAACCGCTGACCTCCCCACATTGACTGTCGGTGGATGCCGGGATACGGGATCGCAATTCTAATCACCGGGCGAACAAGGTGGCAAGCATGGCTGAACCGACGATTCTCACCGCACGACGCGGCCACGTCGCAACGTTGACGTTGAACCGGCCCGCGCAGCGCAACGCAATGACATTGGAGATGGGCGGCGAACTTTCGGCCGCCGTCGAACAACTGAACGGCGATGACGATATTCGGGTGGTCGTCGTTACAGGAGCGGGCAAGGCCTTCTCGGCGGGCGGCGACCTCAAGACCCTCGCCACCGAAGCCGGCATCGCCGAAGGCGGCCCCGCCTTCGGCGGCGGCAGAGCCTTTTACCGCGCGTTCCTGTCGGTACGCGATCTGCGCGTGCCGACGATCGCCGCAATCAACGGTCACGCGATCGGAGCCGGGCTGTGCTTGGCGCTCGCATGCGATCTGCGCGTCGCCCATCACGAAGCACGGATGGGCATGACCTTCGTCCGTCTCGCGATTCATCCGGGCATGGCTGCCACCTGGACATTGCCTCGCCTGGTCGGGCCGGCACGAGCGGCCGACCTGCTTTACACCGGGCGTGTGATCACGGCCTCCGAGGCGCTCGAACTGGGGCTGGTCAATCGCCTCGCCGGAGACGATTTTACCAGCGAGGTCAGCAAGTTGGCCGATGCGATCGCGGCAAACGGCCCTCTCGCCGTTCGTGCCCTCAAGCAAACTCTCGCGGCTAGCGCGGGCAACTCGATCGAGGACAGCATCGGCATGGAAGCCGATGCCCAAGCGAGAACCTTTGAGACGGCCGACGCTCAGGAAGGGCTGCGCGCGGCGCTCGCAAAGCGCGACCCGCAATTTCGCGGAAGCTGAAGCGCCTAACCGCCCGAAGCAGCCGGTCCTTCGCTGTAGTTGCTCACGACCCAAACGTCGCCGCGCCCCTCGACCGTAATAATGACGGTCCGCTCGAACGGTTCCATGTCCGTCGGCCGCACCAGCAGATCGTAAACGTAACGGTGGATCGGGCCGTCACGGCGCGTTTCCCGCAGACGGTACCCAACCTGCGGCAGTCCCGACTCGGCGTCGACGCGGACGCTTTTGGTCAAGCCGATCTCGCGTTCGATCTTCTGCAAAGCCACCTGACCGCAGAGCTGGCGGGCGCCGTCGAGATCGATGCGCACGTAATACGCGTCCAAAAAGGCCTCGGCGACACGCCGACTTTCCTCTTTCAGCCCCTGGCAGCCACAGAGGATGGTGCCGACGATCAACAATAATGCGCTAACTCGTCTCACGATTTTCCGAAGAGCTTTTCGAGCTCGGAAGTGGCATCGTCCGACGGAGTTCCTACCTCTTTCGCTTGGTGCGTCGCAGGCTCGAACAGATCGCAAAAGTTGGAAGCCTGCTTGTCGACAACGCGTTCGGCCACCGGTTCGCGGCACTCGTTGTACGACGATGGCTCGTAGAAGCGGCAATTCTCGCAGCAATGCAGCTCTGCGCCGCAGGCATCGCAAGTAGCGCGGCGCGGAACCTGCGAATCAAAACAGTGCCGCGCGCGGCAGGCGAAGCAAACCAAGACGCGCTCAGGCATTGCCGACTGCTCCCACGTCTTTGTCGAGCCAGTCCTCGAGCGTCGCCAGCAGGCTCTCGAGCGCACCGTGCTCCTCGAAACGATGGCCCACGCCGTCGAACAAGGCCAGCCGCACCGGACCGGCAGTCGCCGCGGCGATCGCGCGCGCGTGCTCGACCGGCACCACCGCATCCTCCTTTCCGTGCGTCACCAGCAGGGGACACTCGATGCGCGCAACCGATTCGAGGACGTCGAGCCGCTCCACGTCGTCGAGAAATGAAACGTTGATGGTTCCGTCGCGCCAGGGTCGCGCGCCCCGGCGGCGCCATTCGTCGATCTCGGCCGCTGTCAGATCGCGCGTGAAAATTCCGGCATCGCCGACGGCCGCAATCGTCGCCACGCCATGCACGCGCCGGGGCTGTCCGGCGGCGGTCAACAAGGCAACCGCCCCGCCCAGGCTCGAACCGATCAAGACCCGTTCGGAGGGCGCAAAATCATCGAGAAAATCGAGTGCGCCGATGGCGTCGTCGACCTCGCCACGAATCGTCAGGTTTTCGAAGCGTCCTTCCGACTCCCCGACAAAGGAGAAGTCGAAACGCAGCACCGAGTGCCCGAGCGGAACGAATCGTTCGACGATGGCGCGTTGTTTGTTCCCCTGCCGCGTCGATTCCATGCCGTGGCACAGCACCAGGGTAGCGCGCGACGGTGCCGGCGGTCGGTGCAGATCACCGACCAGCACCGCACCGCTGCGACTGGCAAACTCGACGCGCTCGCCACGCAACGGGTCAGCCCCCGATGTCGTCCGTTGAGCCACTATCCCTAGTATTGATATCATAGGCCGTGGTGAGCACGAACGACCAGGCCCTGCGAGCCAGCGCCGATCGCGCGGCAGCGGCACTGCAACACGCGATCGCTGAACTACTGCCCGCTTCGTGGCGCGAACAATTCGCGACGCTGACGCGCGGCTTCGCCGTTTTTTTGCGTTCCGAAGTAAGCGTCGCGCCACGCACCCAGCGCGCTTATCTTACCGACCTACGGCAGTTCCTCGAATTCGCTCTCGCGCGCACGGGCAAGCCGCCGCTCGACCCCTTTCGCGTCGACACGGTGCGCGCATTTCTTGCGGCTGAGATGTCCCGTTCGGCACGCAGCACCGCGGCTCGTAAACTGGCTTCGTTGAGAACCTTTTTTTCTTATGCCACGCGCGAAGGCGCCGAAGCCAATCCGGCCGAAGCCGTCGTCGGTCCAAAACTCCACCGGCAACTGCCGGTGCACTTGATCGTCGACGACGTCGAGGCGCTGCTGGCTGCGGCCGCCGAAGGCGAGCGCCAAAGCCGCGGCAAAGAGCGGCCGCTGCGGTTGCGCGATCGCGCACTGCTCGAGCTGCTCTACTCTTGCGGCCTGCGCGCATCGGAACTGGTGGCTCTCGATTGGAGCGACGTCGAGGTCGGCGTCGGCGTCGTGCGCGTCGTCCACGGCAAGGGCGGTAAGCAGCGCGTGGTGCCGGTAGCCGAGGCGGCCGAGCGCGCGCTCACGGCTTACCGCACCGGTTGGCGCCTCCGGCGTCTCGACGATGACGCGGTATTCCTGAACCAGCGCGGCCGTCGCCTGAGTGTGCGCAGCGTCGGCCGCATCGTCGACCGCTACTTGCGCGCCGCCGGTTTGGCTCTGAAGACCGGTCCGCACGCGTTGCGCCACTCCTTTGCGACGCATCTGCTCGAAAGCGGAGCCGACCTTCGTGCGATTCAGGAAATGCTTGGACACGCGTCGATTTCGACGACCCAACGCTACACCCACGTCGACCTGCGGCACCTCTCGGCGGTCTACGACAAAGCCCACCCTCACGCCTGATCGGGCCCGCTGGAAATCCCCTCGCAAATGGGCCAAGTAAGCGTCGTGTACGAAGCAACGACGATTGTCTGCGTGCGACGGGAGGGCCGGGTTGCGGTCGCTGGCGACGGCCAGGTCACCAGCGGCTCGACGGTACTCAAACACTCTGCACGCAAGGTACAGAAAGTCTACGGCGGCAAGGTCATTGCCGGCTTCGCCGGCGCCACGGCGGACGCTTTTACGCTGTTCGAAAAGTTCGAGGGCAAGCTCGAAAAGTACAGCGGCAATCTCGTGCGCGCTGCGGTCGAACTGGCCAAGGACTGGCGAAGCGACCGCGTGCTGCGACGGCTGGAAGCCCTCAGCATCGTCGCCGACGGCGAGCGCTCCATGCTCTTGTCGGTTGCCGGCGACGTCATCGAACCCGACGACGGCATCCTCGCGATCGGTTCCGGCGGCAACTATGCACTCGCCGCCGCCCGCGCCCTGCTGCGCTATGGCGAGGGCGACGCGCCGACGATCGCCCAGCGCGCGATGGAGATCGCCGCCGAAATCTGCGTCTACACCAACGACAAAATTCAGCTGGAGGAACTGCCGTGAGCGTCTACCCGATGACGCCTCGCGAGATCGTCTCGGAACTCGACCGCTTCATCGTCGGCCAGGCCGCGGCCAAGCGCGCGGTCGCGATCGCGCTGCGCAATCGCTGGCGCCGACTGCAGGTCGCCGAAGAGTTGCGCGAAGAAATCGCCCCCAAGAACATCATCATGATCGGCCCGACCGGGGTCGGCAAGACGGAAATCTCTCGCCGGCTGGCCCGCTTGGCGCAAGCTCCCTTCATCAAGGTCGAAGCCTCGCGTTTCACCGAGGTCGGCTACGTCGGCCGCGACGTCGAATCGATCGTGCGCGATCTGACCGAGTTGGCGGTCACGATGGTGCGGGAAGAAGAAACCGAAAAGGTGCAACTGAAAGCGCGCGAGGCGGCCGAGGAACGCCTGCTCGACATCCTGCTTCCGGGGCAGCCGTTGTCGAGCGCTGCGGGCGGTCCCGAGTCGTCGCCGGAAACCGACGAAACACGTGAAAAGCTGCGCCAGTTGCTGCGCGCCGGCAAACTCGACGAGCGCGAGGTCGAGCTCGAGCCGCCGGGAGGCCCGCAGACGCCCGGCGCGATGCTCGAGATCATCACGCCACAGAACCTCGAAGAAGCCGGCATCAACCTCAAGGAAACCCTCGGCAACATGTTCGGCGGAGGGCGCGAGTCGCGTTCGCAAAAAATGACCGTGCCCGAAGCTCTCGACCTGCTCACCAAGCAGGAAGCCCAGGGCATGATCGACCAGCACCAGGTCTCGACCGAGGCGGTGCGCAGAGTCGAAGAGAACGGCATCGTCTTCATCGACGAGATTGACAAGATCTGCGGCCGCGAGGGTGCCGCGCACGGCCCGGACGTCTCTCGCGAGGGAGTCCAACGCGACCTGTTGCCGATCGTCGAAGGCTCGTCGGTCAAGACCCGCCAAGGCATGGTCCGCACCGATCACATCCTGTTCGTCGCCTCGGGAGCATTCAATCTGTCGAAGCCGTCCGATTTGATCCCCGAGTTCCAGGGGCGTTTCCCGATCCGCGTCGAACTCGACGCCTTGGGCAAGGACGATTTCGTTCGCATTCTGACGGAACCGCAAAACTCGCTGACGCGGCAGTACATCGCACTGCTGGCTACCGAGGGAGTCGATCTGGCCTTCGAAGATTCGGCGGTCGAAGAAATCGCGGCGATCGCGGCGGAGGTCAACACCCGCACCGAGAACACCGGCGCACGCCGCCTGCACACGATCATGGAGCGCCTGCTCGACGAGGTCTCGTTTTCCGCTCCCGAACAGGCGGGATCCACGGTACGCATCGACGGAAAGACCGTACGCGAGCGGCTCGGACCGATTCTGGAAGACCAGGACCTATCGCGTTATATTTTATAGTTCGCGGCCGCCAGCGCGTACAGGACGGGAATCGAGCAGTGGACAAACTGATCGCCAAGGCCGAGGTACTCCTCGAGGCGCTGCCCTACATGCAGCGCTTCGCGGGACGCACGATCGTCATCAAATACGGCGGCTCCGCGATGGTCGACGAGCGGCTGAAGTCAGGCTTCGCCGAAGACGTCGTGCTACTGCGTTCGCTGGGGCTGCATCCGGTCATCGTCCACGGCGGTGGGCCGCAGATCGGGCGCGTGCTCGAACGCGTCGGCATCCAGTCCAGATTCGTTCACGGCCTGCGCGTCACCGACCAGGCGACGATGGAAATCGTCGAGATGGTGCTTGCCGGCCAGATCAACAAGAGCATCGTCACCTTGATCCAAGGCCACGGCGGCAAGGCCGTCGGACTGAGCGGCAAGGACGGCAGCCTGCTGACGGCCAGCAAGATGCGCGTGCAGGCGGGCGGCAAGGAGGGCCGGCGTTCGTCGGTCGATCTCGGCATGGTCGGCAAGATCGACCGGGTCGAACCGGAAGTGGTCGAGGACCTCACGCAGAACGGCTTCGTACCGGTGATCGCGCCGATCGCCTTCGACCGACGCGGCCGCACCTACAACGTCAATGCCGATCTGGCCGCCTCATGCATTGCGCAGGCTCTCGGTGCCGAGAAGTTGATCCTACTGACCGACGTTGCCGGTATTCTCGACAGCAAGGGGAAACTGCAGCCGTTCGTCAGCATCGGCCAGGCACGCAGTCAGATCCGCCAGGGAATCATCGACGAGGGCATGGTGCCCAAGGTGCGTTGTGCGATGGAGGCGTTGCAGGCCGGTGTCGGACAGGTGCACATCATCGACGGCCGCGTCAGTCACGCGATCCTGCTCGAAATTTTCACCCGCACGGGCGTCGGCACCGAGGTCGTGCGCAGAGCGGTGAAATCTGCAGCCCGGGGTAAGCGTCGGTGAGCGAATACTCCACGATCGCCGCGACGGACCGTTTCACGGTGGCCAACTACGCGCGCCTACCGGTCGCCTTCGTGCGCGGCGAAGGCCGCCGGCTGTGGGACGAGAACGGCAAGCGCTACCTCGATATGCTGAGCGGCCTCGGGGTGACCTGCCTCGGCCACAGCCACCCAGCACTGGTCGCCGCGATCCGCCGGCAGGCCGGCGAGCTGTTGCACGTCTCCAACCTCTACTATCACGAGCCCGGTGCGCGCCTGGCAGAGCGTTTGGTCGAGCAGAGCTTCGCCGATCGCGTCTTCTTTTGTAACAGCGGCGCCGAGGCCAACGAGGCGGCGATCAAGATGGCGCGTCGCCGCGACCCGAACCGCCACGAGGTAGTATCGACCCTCGGATCGTTTCACGGTCGCACGCTCGGCGCCTTGGCGGCGACCGGCCAGTCCAATCTGCACGAGGGCTTTGGTCCGATGCCGGCCGGTTTTCTTCACGTCGCCTACGACGACCCGGCGGCATTGGCCGAAGCGGTCGGGCCGGCGACGGCGGCAGTGATGGTCGAGCCGATCCAAGGAGAGGGCGGCGTCGTCGTCCCCGACCCAGGCTACCTCTCCCGGGTGCGCGAGATCTGCGACAACAGCGGCGCGCTGATGATCGTCGACGAAGTTCAAACCGGCGTCGGCCGCAGCGGAACGTTCTACGCCTTCGAGCAGTTCGGCATCACGCCCGACATCGTCAGCAGCGCCAAGGGACTGGCCGGAGGCCTGCCAATCGGGGCCGTGCTCGCGACCGACGAGGCCGCCAAGGGATTCGTCGCCGGCAGTCATGGCACCACCTTCGGCGCCAATCCGCTGGTATGCACGGCCGCGCTGGCAGTGCTGGAGGTGTTCGAACGAGAGGACCTGCTAAGCCATTGCCGCGAGATGGGAAGCTATCTGGGCGAGCGCCTGGCCGAACTGGCGGCGACACGCGACGACGCCGTCGAAGCGCGTGGCCTCGGCTTGATGCGCGCGATCGAGCTCGGGCGACCGGCGCGAGCAGTCGCCGAAAAAGCCCTCGAAGCCGGGTTGATCATCAACGCTACCGCGGGCACCGTGGTTCGTTTCCTCCCTCCCCTGACGATCACGCGAGAGGAGATCGACGAGGGAATGGAGTTGCTGAAGAAGGCCTTGGCATGACCGCAAGCAAACGTGACTTGATTTCCATCGGCGATCTCGAGGCCGGCGACATCGAACATCTGTTCGACGTCGCCGGCCGTTTGAAGTCCGACCTCACCGCCGGCCGCAAACACGACTGGCTGCCCGGCAAGACGCTGGCGATGATCTTCGAGAAGCCGAGCCTGCGCACCCGGGTCACGTTCGAAACCGGCATGAACCAACTCGGCGGCGTCGCCATCCACCTCGGCCCCTCCGACATTCTGCTCGGCCGGCGCGAATCGGTCCCCGACATCGGCAAGAACCTGTCGCTGTGGGTCGATATCATCATGGCGCGCACATTCCACCATCAATCGGTGTTGCAACTGGCCGAGAGCGCGCGCGTCCCCGTGATCAACGGTCTCAGCGACCTCTACCATCCCTGCCAGGTGCTGGCCGACTGCTTCACCCTGCGCGAACTTCGCGGCAGCTTGAGCGAACTGTCGGTGGTGTTCGTCGGCGACGGCAACAACATGGTGCATTCTTGGCTGCTGGCCGCGTCCAAGCTCGGCTTCCACTTCACTCTCGTCTGCCCCAACGGCTACGAGCCGGATCCCCAGGTGTTGGCAACGGCGCGCGCGCAGAGCAGCGCCCAACTCGAAGTAACCAACGATCTACGCGCAGGCACCCGCGGCGCGGACGTGCTCTACACCGACGTCTGGACCAGTATGGGACAGGAATCCGAAGCCGAAGAGCGGCGCCGTGTCTTTGCTCCTTACCAGTTGGATCAGAGCGTGGTAGACAATGCGGCGTCGGGGGTCCACGTCATGCACTGCTTGCCGGCCCATCGTGGCGAGGAAATCACCGCCGAAGTCATCGACGGTCCGCGCGCGGTCGTACTGCAGCAGGCCGAGAACCGGCTTCACCTGCAGAAAGCAGTGATCGCGTGGCTGCTCGGCGCTACCGGCCAACTCTCCTAGGAGCACCGGCGGCAAGGAAGGCATCGCGAAGGTGAACCAGACACCCAAGAAGATCGTTCTCGCTTACAGCGGCGGACTCGACACCTCGGTAATCCTCAAGTGGCTCGCCGAGCGTTACGGCTGCGACATCGTCGCATACGCCGCCGACGTTGGACAGAGCGACGACCTCGGTCGCGTGGAGGAACGGGCGCGGGCAACCGGCGCCGCCGAAGTGGTCATCGATGACCTGCGTGAGGAGTTCGTGCGCGACTTCGTATTCCCGATGTTGCGCGCCGGGGCCGTCTACGAGGGAAGCTACCTGCTCGGCACGTCGATCGCGCGGCCGGTGATCGCCAAGGGGCAAGTCGAGGCCGCCCGTCGCAGCGGTGCCGACGCGCTTGCCCACGGCGCCACCGGCAAGGGCAACGACCAGATCCGCTTCGAACTGGCATTCGCGGCTCTGGCGCCCGAGCTCGAGGTCATCGCGCCCTGGCGCCAGTGGGATCTCGGCTCGCGTAGCAAGCTTTACGCCTTCGCTCGCGACCACGGCATCGAGGTCCCGGGCACCGCCGAGCGCGGTTACAGCATGGATGAAAACGTGCTGCACACGAGCTACGAAGGGTACGATCTCGAGGATCCCTGGGTAGCACCGAGCGAAGACATGTTCAGCCGCACGGTCGCGCCGGAGGAGGCGCCCGATCAACCGCAGATCGTCGAGATCACCTACCAACGCGGCGACCCGGTGGCGCTCGACGGCGAGCGTCTCTCCCCCTTTGCTCTGCTCGCCCGGCTCAACGCCGTCGCCGGCCGACACGGCATCGGCCGCGCCGACATCGTCGAGAATCGCTACGTCGGCATGAAGTCGCGCGGCGTGTACGAAACGCCCGGCGGCACGGTTCTCGCCGCCGCCCATCGCGGTATCGAGTCGCTGACGCTCGATCGCGAGGTGATGCATCTGCGCGACTCGTTGATGCCGCGTTATGCCGAGATGGTTTACTACGGTTACTGGTTTGCGCCCGAGCGCGAGATGCTGCAAGCGGCCTTCGACGAGGCGCAGCGCCGCGTGAGCGGCACCGTACGCGTCAAACTCTACAAGGGTGCCGCGACCGTCGTCGGAAGGCAGTCCGACGACTCGCTGTACGCCGCCGACTTGGCGACCTTCGAAGAAGACACGGTATACTCGCACGCCGATGCCACTGGGTTCATCCGACTGAACGCACTGCGCCTCAAAATCCGCACGCTGGTAGACAAGAAGCGAGCATCCTGAGGCAGGGGGAAGGCCGCAATGGCCAACAAGCGCAAACGCAAAACGGCGAACAAAAACCGCAGTTGGGGCGGCCGTTTCGCCCGTGCGACGGCCGACGACGCTCTGGCGTTCACCGCTTCGATCGGCTTCGACCAGCGACTCTACCCCTACGATCTGCGTGTCAGCGTGGCGCACGCACGCATGCTGGCAGCCTGCGGCATCCTCACGGCGCGCGAGCGCGACCGCATCGTCGCCGGGCTCGAGGCGATCGGCCGCGAGCTGGAACGCGGGACCTTCCAGCCGGAACTGCGCGACGAAGACATTCACATGGCGATCGAACGGCGCCTGGTCGAGAAAATCGGCACGGTCGGAGCCAAGCTCCACGCCGCCCGTAGCCGCAACGACCAAGTCGTGACCGACGTGCGACTGTTCTGTAAGGACGCCATCGCCGCCGTATCGGACGGGGTCGGCGATCTGCAAGGCGCCCTGCTCGACGTCGCCGAAGGTTACGGCGAAGCGATCTTGCCCGGCTACACCCACCTGCAGCGCGCCCAACCGATCCTCCTCGGGCACCATTTGCTGGCCTACCACGACATGCTCGAGCGCGACCGCGAGCGCTTGGCCGACTGCCTGCGCCGGGTGGACGTTCTGTCGCTCGGCAGCGGCGCGCTGGCCGGCACCACGCTGCCGATCGATCGCCGCTTGGTCGCCAAAGAACTCGGCTTTGCGCGCATCGCAGAAAACAGTCTCGACGCCATCTCCGACCGTGATTTCGTCGCCGAGTTGCTCGCCGATCTGGCAATCCTCGCCAGCCATACCAGCCGATTGGCCTCGGACATCACGCTCTGGGCCAGCGCCGAGTTCGGCTTCGCGATCCTCGACGACGCCTACTCGACCGGCAGTTCGATGATGCCGCAAAAGAAGAACCCCGACATCGCCGAGCTCGTGCGCGGCAAGAGCGGCCGCGTCACCGGAGCTCTGGTGGCCATCCTCACCGTACTCAAAGGGCTGCCGATGGCCTACAACAGCGACCTCCAAGAAGACAAGGAGGCGCTGTTCGACGCGGTCGACACGAGCGTTGGCTGCCTGACGGCGCTGGCCGCCTTGGTGCGGTCGCTCGGTTTCGACCAAGAGCGCATGGCGGCAGCCGCATCAGGCGGGTTCCTGCATGTCATCTGCACCAGAT
>CAZJCO010000048.1:0-12111 GCA_964544375.1 uncultured Myxococcales bacterium | reverse complement strand
GTCGTGGCACGCTTCGGCGTCGTGCGCGACGTATTCGGCGAAAGCTTGCCCCTCGTCTCGGGCAGCGGATTGCTCGTCCACCTCGGCCTGTTGATTGCGGCGGCCTGCGTGTTCCTTGCGCTGCGCCGCTTGCTCGAGGGAAGCCTGACGCGCCGACGCCTTGCCGGCGGCGCACTGCGCTGGGTCGCCATGCCGGTCTTGTCTGCCGTGGTTCTCGCCATCCTGCTGACCGCGCTGCTGGGCGGCGGCGAGGGCCGGGAGAGCGGTGTGGCGACGGGGGGTGCGGCGGCGGGCCCGAACGTAGTGTTGATCATTGCCGATACCTTGCGTGCCGATCATGTCGGGGCCTATGGGCTGAGAGAGGTCGAAACGCCGGCGCTCGACGCGCTGGCCGGGGATGGCGTCTTGTTTGAGAAGGCCTTTGCGGATTCTTCGTGGACGCGGCCGTCGATCGCGACGATCCTTACCTCGCTTTACGCCAGCTCTCACCAGGTGATGCACAAAACCGATCTCTTGCCCGATGCGGTTACGACGCTGGCCGAGTCGATGGGAGAATCGGGCTACCGTACCAGCGGGTTTGTTACCAACATCAACGTTGCACCATCGTTTCACTTTGAGCAGGGCTTCGACAGTTACGACTACCTAGCTCCAGACTTCTTCTTCGGTGCGACCGACTCAGGATCGAAACTGTCTCTGTACAGCGGGATGCGGTTGATTCGGGAACGCTTCTTGTCGAAGAGTAAGTACGTCAATCACTACTACCAGGACGCCGATACCGTCGACTCGACCTCGCTGCCGTGGCTCGACGATGCCAAGGGCGAGCGGCCATTTTTCGTTCTGATCCACTACATGGATCCGCACGATCCCTATTTCGAAATACCTTATAACGGGCGCGCGGTGGCGCGCGTGGAAACGCCGAATCCGCCGGCAGAGCGCGCCGAGGAGCTGCGTCGTCTGTACCAGTCGAACGTCGAATACCTCGACCGATTCCTCGCGGCCTTGTTCGCACGGCTCAAGGCGGACGGGCTTTACGATAATACGGTAATCGGATTCACGGCGGATCATGGCGAGGAGTTTCAAGAACACGGCGGTTGGTGGCACGGCACGACGCTTTACGACGAGGCTCTGCACGTTCCGCTGATCATCAAGAAGACGCAGAACCAGCAGGCCGGCACGCGGCGGCCTGAATTGGCCCGCTTGGTCGATGTCATGCCGACACTGTTGGCGGCTGCGGGAGTCGCGATCCCGCAGAGCTGCCAGGGACGTGACTTGTTTGGCGGCACCGCCG
This sequence comes from uncultured Myxococcales bacterium, assembly GCA_964544375.1. GTDB lineage: Bacteria > Desulfobacterota > Binatia > UBA1149 > SPBQ01 > CAZQYE01. The sequence continues at coordinate 10,823 of CAZJCO010000048.1, read as the reverse complement.
CGCCGGCCGCGGTCTACGCCGAAGAGGATCACGAGGGCAACGTTTTGCAGGCGATCCGTACCGCACGCTGGAAGTTGATTTTGGCCAACGAGGGCAATCCGCGCGGTCTGGCGACCAAGGAACTGTTCGATCTGCGTGCAGATCCGGCCGAGCGTCGCAATCTGGTCCAGCAGGAGCCAGAGCGTGTTGCGGCGTTGGAGGCGGATTTGCAGACCCTGCGTCAGGCGGCCGCCGCGCACGCCGTAACCGGCATGAGCGGCGAGATCGACGCGGCATCGAGAGAACGTCTGAGAGCCCTCGGCTACATCCAGTAATGCTCCTAGTCGTCGGCTGGGACGGTGCTTCGTTCGAGGTCCTCGAACCACTTCTCGCCGAGGGCCGTCTGCCGGTTCTTTCGAAATTCCTGTCTCGCGCCGCCCGCCGCCCGCTGCGTTCGACCGTGCCGCCGGTCACTTTTCCCGCTTGGACGACCTTCCTCACCGGTTGTGAGCCGGCTACCCACGGCCTGACCGACTTCACGCTGCGTGACGGCTACTCGGTTCGATTCGTCAATGCGTCGTACCGGCGTGTACCGACTCTGTGGAAGCGCATGAGCGATGCAGGCCTGCGAGTGGGCAGTTACGCGGTACCGGCGACCTATCCGCCGGAGCCGCTCGACGGGATCGTCGTGCCGGGGTTCGATACACCGCTCGGCGCTTCCGGATCGTGCCGCACCGAGCCAGCGGGCGTCGGCCGTCAGATCATCGAACGGCATGGCAGCTTGGCCGTCGGCGGGCCATCGCAGTTACGTATCGGTCCGGGCTGGCACCGCGACGCCCTCGCTCGCATGCTCGCCGACATCGAGACACGTACGCGGATTGTATGCGAGTTGCTCGAAGCAGAGGCGTTCGATTGCTTTATGGTGCATTTTGGCGAGTCCGACACCGTCTCGCACCACTTCTGGCATCATGCGGATGTGCGTTCACCGCGCTTCGATCCCGAAGGCATCCCTACGGCCGTTGCCGACGTGTACCAGGCGCTCGACCGCGCGCTCGGCCGCCTGCTGAAAACCGTCGGGACGGGCGCTGCGGTGATGCTGGTTTCCGACCATGGCAGCGGCGGGACGAGCGACCGTGTCATCTTCTGGAACCGGTGGTTGGCCGACCGCGGTTACCTCGGATTCCATTCGCGTTCACCGTTGGGACGAGTCCAAAAATCGGTCCGGCGTGCGGCGATGGCACTGTTACCGCATACGCTCGCGGCAAGCTTGTTTCGCCGTGCCGGGCGGGCCGCCGACTGGGCCGAATCTACCGCTCGCTTCTCCGGTATCGACTGGAGCCGTACGGTCGCGTTCAGTGAGGAACTAAACTATCAGCCGGCGATTTGGATCAACCGCGTCGGCCGCGAACCGCGGGGGCTGGTAAGCGACGCGCAATACGCCGGACTGATCGCTCGGCTGAAAGAAGATTTGTCCGGCTTTGTCGATCCGTTCGACGGAAAGGCGGTGGTGCGACGTGTGCTCGAGCGCGCGGATGTTGCAAGCGGGCCCTTTGCGGCGCGGTTGCCCGATCTGCTGCTGGAACTACGCTGCCCGGACGGCTACAGCTATGCGGCTGCTTCGAGCCGGAACGGGCGCGAAACGAAGCCGCTGCGGCGCTTGCGCGCGGAAGAAGCGACCGGTGCCAAGGGCACGTCGATGGCCGGTTGCCACCGCCCGCTGGGAATCTGCGCCGTCGCCGGACACGGCGTCCGCCCCGGACGATACCCGCAAGGGTCCCTCGCCGAGGCCGGAGCCACCGTTGCCGGTCTGGTCGGAGTCGACGTTGGCGACGCGATCGACGCTTCGCCTTGGCAGGAGATCTTTGAGGAGCCGCCGGTTCTGTGCAGGGAGGCGCCCCATGAGGAGCGACAACTCGAACCCGTCGCGCTGACAGCCGAGGAGCAACGCGAACTGGCCGACAAGCTTCGCTCGCTCGGCTATCTCGAGTAGGACGGTCCGCGTGCGTGTTGCCGTCGTCGCCGCCTGTCCCTTCCCGTTCCCTCAGGGTTCGCAAGTGTTTGCTGGGCAGATGGCGCAGCGCTTGGCTGACCGGGGCCACGAAGTCCATCTGCTGACCTACGGACAGGGCAGAGCGCTACGCGATCGAGGCTACGTACATCATCGTACGCCGCAATTGCCGGGAGGCGCGGTGCGTCGTTCCGGCCCGCACGCCATGAAGCCGTTGCACGACCTGCTGCTGTTCGAGGGCGTGCTGCGGTTGTTGCGCAGCCGGCCGTTCGACCTGGTCCACTGTCACAACTACGAGGCGGCTGTCGTCGGTCTGGCGGCACGAGCCATTGTCGGGACGCCCGTTGTTTACCACAGCCACAATATGATGGGCGATGAGTTCCCGACGTATTTTCCGAACGGAGCGTTGCGCGGGCTGGCGCGCCGCTTTGGGGGCATGCTAGACCGGAGTGTGCCGAAGAGAGCCGACCGAGTAGTCGCGCTTTGCCAGTACACCGCCGAAAAGTTGCAACGCTGCGGCGTCGCGGCCGAGCGCGTAGCGGTGATTCCGCCGGGACTAGACGACCAAGGCCGAAGCGGTGCGAAGGCGCCGGCAAGAGCGCGGTTGGCCGTGCCCGAGAACAGCTTCGTGGTCGGATACTGCGGAAACCTCGACGGTTACCAGAACTTGGAGGTGTTGGCCGCGGCTCTCGCCCACTTGCGATCGACGCTGCCGGAAGCGGAGCTACGCTGGTTGGTGATTACCCACGAGAGCGGCCGCCGGCTGGAACGAATGGTGAATCGGTATAGGCTGCAGTCGGTTTGCCGGGTCGTCTCGGTACGGAACTTCGCCCGAGCTCGGATTGCAATGGAGGCTTGCGACGTACTGGTTTCGGCTCGGCGGACGGGGTCCGGGTTTCCGATCAAGATGCTGAACTATATGGCCTTGGGCAAGGCGATCGTGAGCGCCGGCTGCGGCGGCAAAGCGATCACCGATGACCGCGAAGGACTGGTGGTGGCCGACGATCACCCGGCTGCGATGGCCGAGGCCCTGCGGAGATTGGCGCAGGACCCGGCCCTCGGGCAACGCTTGGGCTCTGCGGCGCGACGATGCTTCCTATCGCATTATACGTGGGATGCTGTGCTCCCGGCCATCGAAGACGTGTATTGCTCGCTGGCGGCGGGCAAAGCCTCTTTTTCAGCGGCCGGAAGGATGTAAACCTGGCGCAATAAGGATTATGGCTGTGGCCGACGAGGACAAGAAGACCGCTGCCGGGGGGATCGACCCGGTAATCTCCGTCGTCATTCCGATCTACGACGAGGAGCAGACGCTTCCGGTGCTGCGCCGTCGGCTGATCGCTGCATTGGAAGAGCAGGGGAACAGTTTTGAGGTGCTGTTCGTCGATGACGGCAGCCGCGACGGCAGCCTGGCGCTGTTGCGGGCCTATCACCAGGAGGATCCGCGCATCAAAGTGCTGAGCCTTTCTCGCAACTTCGGTCACCAAGTAGCGATTTCTTGTGGCATCGACTTCGCTCGTGGCGAGGGCGTCATCTTGATGGACGGCGATTTGCAGGATCCTCCGGAGGTGCTTGCCGGAATGGTCTCGCGCTGGCGCGAAGGCTACGACGTCGTTTACGCCGTTCGACAAAAACGCAAAGAGGGACTGCTCAAACGTACGGCGTACAGGTCTTTCTACTGGCTGCTGCAACGCGTGTCGTACCTCAACATTCCACTGGATTCTGGAGACTTCTCGCTGCTCGACCGTCGGGTCGTCGATTTGCTCAAGCAAATGCCCGAGCGAAACCGTTTCGTTCGCGGCCTCAGGACCTGGGTCGGCTTGCGGCAGACCGGGTACGAGTATGCGCGCGACGCGCGCTTTGCCGGAAAGTCGAAGTACAGCCTGGCCAAGCTCTCGCGTTTGGCCTTTGACGGACTCATTTCGTACTCGTTCGTGCCGTTGAGGGCAGTCAGTAATCTGGGGATGTTGGTTTCGGTATCAGCGCTTTTGTACATGATCTATCTTCTCGCTGCGCGCCTGTTCGACGATCGAACGATTCAAGGGTGGACCTCGACCGTTGTGATCGTTTTGTTTCTCGGCGGTGTGCAGCTTCTATCTCTGGGGGTGATAGGGGAGTACATCGGCCGAATTTTCGACGAAGTGAAGCAGCGCCCGCAGTACATCGTCGGCGAGGCGCTCGGATTCGTCGCGCCCAAGGAGCGAAAGGACGACGCATGAAAGAGTTGGTGAAGAAGATCGAATCCGGTGCCGCGCGAGCTGGTGTTGTCGGCCTCGGCTACGTCGGACTGCCTCTCGCCGTGGAGTTTGCCGCCTCGGGCCTTCGCGTGACTGGGCTGGATGTGTCGCAGGAGAAAGTGCAGACGATTCTCGACGGTCGTTCCTACGTTCTCGACGTACCCTCGGAACTCGTGGCCCCCTTGGTCGACGACGGCCGTCTGACGGCAACGACGGATTTCTCTGCGGTCGAACAGTTGGACACGATCAACATCTGCGTCCCCACCCCTCTGCGAAAGACTCGCGAGCCGGACTTGTCGTACGTGATCGAGGCCGCCAAGGCGATAATCGCGCATATGCATGCTGGCCAACTGTTGATCCTCGAGAGTACGACCTATCCGGGGACCACGGAAGAGATCATCGTTCCGCTGTTGCGCGAAGCGGGCTTGGAGCCGGGGCGCGATGTCGGCGTCGCTTTTTCTCCCGAACGCACCGATCCCGGGAACAAGCGGTTTAGCACGCGGACGATTCCTAAAGTCGTCGGCGGACTGAGCGCCGAGGCAAACCAGGCGGCGGTGGCTCTGTACGGGCGTTGTATCGACCAGGTTGTGCCGGTGAGCGCACCGAAAGTCGCGGAGATGGTCAAATTATTGGAGAATACCTTTCGCAGCGTGAACATCGCTTTGGTAAACGAAATGGCGATGTTGTGCGACGGTTTCAATATCGACGTGTGGGAGGTAATCGATGCGGCCGCGACCAAACCGTTCGGTTTCATGCCGTTCTACCCGGGCCCGGGGCTCGGCGGTCACTGTATCCCGGTCGATCCGCACTACCTCACGTGGAAAGCCCGCGCCGAGGGTTTCGAGCCGAGATTCATCGAGTTGGCCGGGCAGATCAATGCCGAAAAGCCGGCCTTCGTCGTTTCGAAGGTTGCCGACGTGCTGAACGACGACCGCAAGCCGTTGAAAGGTTCTCGCGTACTGGCTCTGGGGGTTGCCTACAAGCGGGACGTCGACGATGTGCGCGAGTCCCCGGCTCTCGACGTCATGAGCCTGCTCGTCGGTCGCGGCGCCGACGTGGTCTACGCGGATCCGTTCGTTCCCCAGGTCACGCTGGGCACGCGGCGTATGGAGGCGATCGAGCTAACGCCACGGACCGTATCCGAAGCGGACGTCGTGGTTTTGCTGACGGATCACAGCAGCTTTGACCGGGCGATGGTTGCCGATCACGCGCAAGCGATCGTCGATACACGCAATGCCTTTAAGGGCGTAAGCGGGGCCAAGATCGTTCGGGTATGAAGGGCGGCGCGAAGCCTCGGCGAGTCGCGCTAGTGATCGGCCAACTCAGCTACGGTGGTGCCGAGTCGCAGCTCTATGAACTCGCACGTCGCCTGCCGCCCGAGTATCGTCCGATTGTCTATTGCCTTTCCACGAGCGTCGAACCGTACGGCAATCGCCTCCGAGATGCCGGCGTTATGCTGCGCGTCATCCCGTCACGCGGCCACTTCGATCCCAGTCGGGTCTGGCGACTGGCGCGGCTGCTTCGGGCCGACCGGATCGATCTCGTGCATGCGTTTCTGTTCATCGCCAGTACCTACGCTTTCCTGGCTACGAGAATCTATCGCAGGCCGGCCTTTATCAGCTCTGCGCGCAACTGTAAGTTCGAGCCGAACCCGCTGCGCCGTTGGTTGATCGGTCGGGCGTTCGCGGCTTCGGACGCTGTCGTGTGCAACTCCGCGGAAATGGCGCGCTTTGCAGCCAGCCTCTACGGCGTTCGCAAGCAGCAGGCTCGGGTCGTGTACAATGGCGTCGATACCCAGCGGTTCGTCCCCGGCGGGCAGAGACCGGCCACGCTTCGGGTCGGGACGGTCGGCCGCTTGGAAGCGCAGAAGAACGTCGAGATGTTTCTCGACGCGGCGCTGACAGTGGCGGCGCGCGTTCCCGAAGCGCGTTTCGAAATCCTCGGTGAAGGATCCCAGCGCGCGTCGCTCGAACGTGGGATCGAGAGACGCGGGCTTGCAGATCGCGTGTGTTTGGCCGGAACCAGGGAGGGCGTGGCGGCCTTTCTGCAGGGTCTTAGCCCGTTTTGGTTGACCTCCGACTGGGAAGGGACGCCGAATGTCGTTCTCGAAGCGATGGCGAGCGGGCTGCCCGTGCTGTGTACCCGAGTCGGGGGTATTCCCGAACTGGTCGACGATGGCCACAGCGGCGTGCTGCTCGAGGCCGGCGGCGACGCTCGGCTCGCCGAAGAGAGCTTGCGATTACACGCACAGCCGGATGTCGCTGCCGGACTCGGGCGACGTGCCAGGGAAGTCGTGCAGCAACGCTTTTCGCTGACGGCGATGGTCGAAACCACCTTGCAAGTGTACCAAGATTCGATCAGGGAGGCTTCGTGAGCGATCAGCCCTTCGTTAGCGTGGTGATTCCCATGCGCAACGAGCGTGGTTGGATTGAACGTTCGCTCGCTGCGGTATTGGCGCAAGACTATCCGCGCGACCGATTCGAGGTGCTGATTGCCGATGGGCAGTCCGATGACGGCAGCGAGCAGTACCTGCGCCGGATCGCCGAGAAGGACCCGCGAGTGCGGGTGCTATCGAACCCCGGGCGCATCGTGCCGGTAGGCCTCAATATCGCAATTCGAGCTGCGCGCGGCGAAATCATTGCACGTGTAGATGCGCACACCCTGATCGCGCCGGACTATCTTCGGCGCGGCGTCGAAATCCTGCAACGCAGCGGTGCCGATGGCGTCGGCGGGCCGATGGTCGCGATCGGCGGCGGCGTCGTCGGGGACGCCGTTGCTCGGGCGATGGCCTCGCGCTTCGGCATCGGCGCGGCCTTCCATTTCGAGGAGCGCGAGGGGGACGCCGACACCGTCTATATGGGAATGTGGCCTCGCCGGTTGTTTTCGCGCGTCGGGCTCTTTGACGAAGAACTCGTGCGCGACCAAGACGACGAGATGAGCTATCGTATACGCAAGTGCGGCGGGCGTCTCATCCTCGCCCCGGCGATGCGATCGCAGTACCAGAACCGGCAGTCGTGGCGCCGGCTCGCGCGCCAGTTCTATCAGTACGGCTATTGGAAAGTGCGGGTGCTACAAAAACACCCTCGCCAGATGAGCGTGCGCCATTTCTTACCGCCGCTGTTTGATGCGGGGCTGATTCTCAGCCTGGCGGTAGCGCCGGTTTGGCCGGCGATGATTGGGGCGGCAGTCGTCGCACTTTTGCTTTACGGGAGTATGCTGGCGGTCGTTTCGACGGCGGAGGGAAGCGGGCTCACCGGGCGTCTGCGCTTGGCGCTGGCGCTTGCCATCATTCATCATGCCTGGGCGATCGGCTTTCTCTCAGGCTTGCTGCGTTTTTCTGCCCGCTGGCGCAGTATCGGGGAGCGCGACGCGCCGCGCTTGGCGGCGACACGGAGAAACAGAGCGGAGGAGTAAAAACCGTCATGTCTGAATCAGGGGTGCTTTCAGTCATCATTCCGGTATTCAACGAACGCGAGACGGTGCGCAACGTCGTCGAACGTGTTCGCGCGGTGCCGATCGAGACGGAGATCATTCTGGTCGACGACTGCTCGGTCGACGGAACGCGTGACATCCTCAAGCAGATGGAAGACGAGCAGCCCGATCTGATCGTTCGCTACCATCCCGTGAACCGGGGCAAGGGGAGCGCCATTCGGACGGCACTCGAGGCCGTCAGCGGCGAGATGGTGATCATTCAGGACGCCGACTTGGAGTACGATCCGGCGGAATTCCCGCGTTTGGTCTCTCCCATTCAGCAGGGCGTTGCAGACGTAGTGTATGGTTCTCGTTTTCTCGGCGGACCGCACCGGGTGCTTTTCTTTTGGCATCAGCTCGGCAATCGCTTGCTGACCCTGTTGTCGAACGTCCTTACCAATTTAAACCTGACGGACATGGAAACCGGCTACAAGGTTTTCCGCAGTGAGGTCATCAAGGGAATGCGGCTAACCTCGAACCGCTTCGGCTTCGAACCGGAGGTGACCGCGCGCATCGCCCAGATGCACTGCCGGGTATACGAGATGCCGATCTCTTACTGGGGACGCGACTACGCGTCAGGTAAGAAGATCACTTGGCGCGACGGGTTTGCGGCGTTCTGGCACATTTTCAAGTACAACGTGCTGGACCGTATGCCATCTCCCGCGAGCAACTGACGGCGGCGAAGCACGACTCGGGGAAAGGGGCGGGCATGAAATACTTAGTGACCGGAGGAGCCGGATTCATCGGCTCGAACATCGTCGAGGAACTTCTGCGTTGCGGTGAGGAAGTTCGCGTACTCGACGACCTGAGCAACGGAATCGCAGCGAATCTCGAGCCGTTCGACAAGGGCATCGAGTTCATTCGAGGCGATATCCGCGATCAAGCAACAGTCGCCGATGCGGTACGTGGCGTTGAAATCGTGCTGCATCTTGCCGCTCTTGGCTCCGTCGTTCGTTCTGTGGAGGATCCCGCGCGCAGCAACGACGTCAACGTTCGTGGTACCTTGACGGTTCTGCTGGCGGCGCGCGAAGCGGGCGTTCGCCGCGTGGTGTTTTCGTCTTCGTCCTCGGTTTACGGGGAAAATCCGGCGCTACCGAAACACGAAACCTTGGCGACGCTGCCGATTTCACCCTACGCCGTCAGTAAACTGGCGGCGGAATCCTACACGCGCGTATTTTCGCGCGTGTACGGTCTAGAGACCGTCTGTCTGCGCTACTTCAACGTTTTCGGACCCAGGCAACGGCCCGATTCGCCATACGCGGCGGTCATTCCTCTGTTCATGCAGCGTGCGATGGACGGTGCGCCGTTGGTCATCTACGGCGATGGCAAGCAGTCGCGCGATTTCACCTACGTCAGCAACGTAGTGCAGGCCAACCTTCGGGCAGCGGTCGCGGCGGACGGGGTCGGTGGCGTATTCAACGTCGCTTGTGGTTCCCATACGAGCCTGCTCGAGCTCGTCGGGATTTTGGAATCGATCGTCGGGCGTTCGCTCGAGACGGTGCACGAAGCGCCTCGTGTCGGCGACGTTCGCGATAGCGAAGCCGACGTAACGCGAGCACGCGAGTGCTTGGGGTACGATCCCGAAATCGATTTCGCGGAGGGGTTGAGGCGGACCTGGGAAGACTTCAGCCGCCGTTACGCTGGCCGCCGCTGACGGCGGCTGCCTCTGCCGAAGGCGTTCGTTTCTCGGCCGCGGACAGGTGGACCTCGATGACGGTTCCGCCGCCTTCGGCGTTCCGAACGTCGATACGACCGCCCAACGCATGGACCGCCGACCCGATGATGCAAAGACCCAATCCGCCGGTGGGCTCGCTCGGTTCATGGCCGCTCGCCCAGGCCATTAGAGAGGCGCGCGCCTTGGCCGAGAGGCCGGCGCCGCCGTCGCGTACGCGGAGCAGCAGCTGTCCATCCCGACGCGTGCCATCTACGCGCACGGGCTGATTGCCGCCGTGCCGTAGGGCGTTGTCGACGAGATTCTGGACGATCGAAGCGATCCGGCGCCGGTCGCCGGTCGTCTCGAAGGCGGATTCTTCCTTCGGCCAGTCGATCCGTTCGTCGAGCCCGAGGAAGCAGGTCGCACGTAGCTGTTCAAAGACGTCGCGTAGGCAGAACGACTCGTGCTCGCCGGCGCCAACGCCGCGCGACATCCGATCGAGATCGATCAACTGGTCGACGGCTGCCGTCAGTACGTGGACCTGCCTTTGAATTGCATCGACGGCACGCGCCTGGTCTTCGGATAAGCTGCCGAGACTGCCGTCGGCGAGCAGGTCGCTATAGCCGGCTAAGACGTTGAGCGGATTGCGAAGGTCGTGCACCGCCATCGCCACGTGTCTTCGCGTAGCGGCCAGGGGCGATCGTGCCTGTTCTTCCTGAGGGGCAGGCGGCGGCGCCGGCTTGCCGTTCCCAGCCAACATGATGCCGGTCAGCGAAGCCAGAAATCGCAGGAACGAGACTTCCTTACCTTCGAACAATGGCCTTTCGACCCGGACCACCAGGCAGCCGGGGCGGGCGGCGGATGCGGTAAAAGGAAAGATACCGAGGCTGCTGTCCCCGAGGCTCTTGACCTGGGCGGTTCCGCTCGAAAGGGCGCGTCTGGCCAGTGCTTCCTGCAGAGAACCCGCGCGACGGTCCGTCGACGACGCGGCCTCGTCGGCGATCGATTCGAGTCGGTCGTCGTCTTTGCGCAGAAGGATGGCCACGTCTGCAGTGCCCAACAGCAGGTTCGCCGTGCGGCAGATACGGTGCGCCAGTTCGCCGGCCCCAGCAGCGTCCATCCAGCGTCGCTCGAGGTCGAGAAATTGGCTCAGTTCGAGGTAGGAACGTCCCTTGTCCATGCTGCCCGCGACGACAGTCTGCGACGAGCCGTGGATGCGTGTCAAACGCCTGCCGGTTGACTCGCTTCGGCTGGAACCCTAACGTTCCGAGCAAACGCTCGGAAGAGCCGCGGCAGAGGCTCGAGCGGCAAGCGGCCGAGAAAGCGGTATGGATGAACTGGTACAAGCATCGATGGCGAGGACGCCCAGCGGCTGGAACCAGTTCGTTTCGATTATCAGTAAGCCCGACAACATGCCGGTAGCCGGCGCGCCGTTGCTGGTTGCTTTTCTCATGTGTGGTGCCGTGCGTCTGGGGCG
>CAZJCO010000047.1:0-12251 GCA_964544375.1 uncultured Myxococcales bacterium | reverse complement strand
GCAGGCGGCCGGGGCGGCTTCCAAGTAGAAAACCGCCCCACCCCCACGAGAGACTATTCGAGGACTTTCAGCTCCGCCCGCCGGTTGGCCGCGCGGCCTTCGGCCGTGTCGTTGGTTTCGACCGGTCGCGACTCGCCGTAGCCGACGGCCGAGATGCGATCCGCCGAGATTCCCCGACCGACCAGGTAGGCCTTGACCGTCTGCGCCCGCTGCTCGGAGAGCTTCTGGTTGTACGCCGCACTTCCGGTCGAGTCCGTGTGACCTTCTACCACCACGCTCAGACCGCCTTCCTCACGCATTACGGACACGACCTCGCGATCGAGCACGGCTTGCGCCGCCGAAACGAGCTCGGCCTTGTTGGTTGCAAAGCTCACGCCCGGAAGGACGATCTTCTTCTTCACCACCGGCTGCGGTTTCGGCTTCGGTGCCGGAGGAGGAGGAGGCGGAGGCGGAGGAGGAGGCGGCGGCGCTGCTTCTTGACCACCCATCAGCGAGCACACCGCGTAACCGGTCAACGCGCCGGCCGCTGCGCCCGCGGCCGCGCCAAGCGCGGCTTCTTCCGTCGTACTGTCGCTTTCCCAATTGGCGCCCACGGCGGTGCCTGCGGTGCCCAACACAGCGGCACCGACCAGGGCACAATCACCTGGGTCCATTGTCTGCATGCTCGAACATGCGGACGCGAATATCGCCGCGAACGCCGCGGCCGCGATTCGTCCCGGCTTCGTCATACTTCCTACTCCTTGGTTGTTCAGACCAGCCCCTCTTCGGCAGGTCATTGGCACGCGCGAACCAGCGACCCTAGAAACCTGCCCCGGACCGCGCGTGGCGCGCGGCTTCTCCGCATATTCATACAGAAATAAGGGCTGTGCGCAAGTGCTTTGTCGGACTGCGCACGTCGCACGGCGGCTTGCCCGGGTAGGGAGAATCCCCTATTTGCAAGGTTTCAGGACGACCGAGGAGTCCCACGATGCCCTTCGATGAGATCACTCCCGAGCAAGCATTCGAGTTGCTACCCCCAAAGGGCAGCAGCCTTTATCTCGACGTACGCACCGAACGCGAGTTTGCTCAGGGACACCCGGCCGGCGCGCTCAACGTGCCGGTCGTCTTCATCGAGCGCTCTGGAGCGCCGGCGCGCCCCAACGACGACTTTCTTGCGATTGTCGAGCGCGCCGTACCACGACAGGCCGAGATCGTCGTCGGCTGCCAAAGCGGCGCCCGCTCGCGCCGTGCCTGCGAAATTCTGGCCGCAGCGGGCTACCGGGTGGCGAACCTGCAAGGGGGCTTCGGCGGCGCAAAGGATCGTAGCGGTAGAATCGTGGCCAAAGGCTGGAGAGATAGCGGACTGCCGGTAGAAGAGGGCCAACCGGCCGGCCGCTGCTACGCCGATCTGCGGTCGGACACGGGTTCCTAGACAAAATTAACGAAAAACTAACGCGATTACGCCCGACCCCGCTTCCGAAAACGTTTCGTCCGAGCGACGATAGCAGTGGATATGGAACCACGCACGATCGTCGTCGTCGAAGACGAAGAAGATATCGCCGAACTGATTCGCTACAACCTCGAACAAGCCGGGTTTGCGGTGCGCACAGCCGCGGACGGTGAGCGCGGCCTCGACTTGGCCCGCCGCGAGATGCCGGCTGCGCTGCTGCTCGATTTGATGCTTCCCGGCATCGACGGCTTGGAGGTCTGCCGCCGCCTTCGGCGGTCGGCCGATACGGCCAAGATTCCGATCGTCATGGTCACCGCACGCGGCGAAGAGGCCGATATCGTCGCCGGCCTCGAACTGGGAGCGGACGACTATGTCACAAAGCCGTTCCGTCCGCGGGAACTCATCGCTCGCGTGAGGGCGGTGATCCGGCGGCAGACCGAACCGGCTCCCGGCGAGCAGGTGCTGTTGGTCGTCAACGGCCTGACGATCCACCCGGGGCGACACGAGGTGCGTCACGGTGAGCGGCGCGTCGAACTGACTGCGAGCGAATTCAAAATTCTCCATCTGCTCGCGCGCCGGCGCGGCTGGGTATTGACGCGGCAGCAGATCGTCGACGGTATCCGCGGACCCGGCTATCCCGTAACCGATCGCGCAGTGGACGTACACATTACCAGCTTGCGCAAGAAACTCGGCGACTCGGCCGAACTGATCGAAACCGTCCGCGGCGTCGGCTACCGGTTCAAGGAATAGCGTATGCGGCCCCGGCGGCTCGTATGGCAACTCTACGTTCCGCTCGTTCTATTGAGCTTGGCCGTGCTCGTGGCAGCCACCTTCCATACCGCACGTACCGTCCATGCTGTCTACCTCGACCAGACGCGAACCGGACTGGAAATGGCCGCCCGCACCTTTGCCGCGGCCTTTCGTAGGCCCGGGCGCACGGACCCCGTCGGCGCCGCCGCAACGCGCCGCCTGGTCGCGCAAATCCCACGGCCAGAAGGACTGCGCGTTACCGTCATCTCAGCCGACGGCACCGTTCTGGCCGACACGGCCGAGGATCCGCGCGTGATGGACAATCACGGCAGCCGGCCAGAGGTTCTCGAGGCGCTGGCCAAAGGCCTCGGCTCGGCCGTCCGCTACAGCAAGACGGTAAAGCGGCAGATGGTCTACGTCGCACTGCCGCTACGGACCGACGGCGAGGCCTTGGCGGGTATCGTGCGTACCTCGTTGCCTCTCGCAAAGGTCCACCGCGAACTCCGAGACGTCTACCGCCGGACCTTTGCCGCCGGCGCGCTACTGGCCGTGCTCATCCTGCCGATCGCTTTCTTCATTTCGCGCCGGATCAGCCGGCCACTCGAGGAGCTTGGCCGCAGCGCCGCACGGATGGCGCTTGGCGAGCGGCCGCAGCTGCGTCTTGCGCGCGGCACGTCCCGAGAAGCCAGCGAATTGGCGACGCAAATCACCGAAATGGCCGAAGAACTCGATTCGCGCCTGGCAGCCGTCGCCGGCGAACGCGACCAACGAACGGCCATCCTAGCAAGCATGGTCGAAGGAGTCCTCGTCGTCGATGATGCCAGCCGCAGCGTTCTCGTGATGAACGCCGCCGCAGCACGGCTGCTGCAGTGCGAGGCCTCGACGGCGGTCGGCAAGCCCTTGGTTCAAGTTGCGCGGACGCATGCTCTGCAACAGTTCGTCGACCGCGTACTCGCATCCGGCAGCCCGCTGGAGGATGAAATCGTCATCGGCAATGGACAGCAGCGCAATCTTCAGTTGCACGGCAGCCGCCTGGCCGATCCGGCCGGCCGCGGGGAGACGGCCGTCATCGTCCTGCACGACACCACGCGTTTGCGCCGCCTGGAAACCGTGCGGCGCGAGTTCGTTGCCAACGTCTCCCATGAACTCAAGACGCCGATCACCGCGGTCCAGGGATTTCTCGACACGCTGCGCGACGGTGCCGTCGACGATTCGCAAGCGGCTCGACGTTTTGTTGAAATCGCCGCACGCCAGGCCGATCGCTTGGGCGCCATCATTGATGACCTGCTCACGCTTTCGCGCCTCGAGGAAGCCAGCGGCGGCCTGCCGGCGTCGCTGGAACCGCGTCCCATACGACCGGCCATCGCCGCGGCGATTCAAGTGTGCGAGCACAAGGCCGAGGCAAGGCACATCAAGCTCGAACTCGATTGCACGGAAGCCGTTACCGCACGCTTCGATCAGGCGCTCCTCGAACAAGCGCTGATCAATCTGATCGACAACGCCGTCAAGTACAGCGACGAGCATACGACCGTGCGCGTCGCCGCCAACGCCGGGGCAGACGGTGCGGCGCAGATCTCGGTCTCCGACCAGGGCTGCGGCATTGAGGCACGCCACCTGCCCCGGCTTTTCGAGCGCTTCTACCGCGTCGACAAGGCGCGCAGCCGCAACCTAGGAGGCACCGGCCTCGGCCTGGCGATCGTCAAGCATATCGCCGAGGTGCATGGCGCGACCGTGTCCGCCGACAGTCGGCCCGGACATGGAAGCACCTTCCGTTTTCGCTTTCCTGTGTCGACCTAACACATTTCTAACCTTTCCCTGATACGGCGCTAATTCCGGCTTGCTAACAACAAGGGCAAGGCTCGCCCAGTCGCGCCTTGCCGCCGATCGAGGCGGCCGCCAAATGAACGCAAAAGGAGAGAAAGAATGAACAAGAGTTATGCAATCGTCGCAGCCCTGCTGCTGTCCCTGGCGGGATCGCGCTTTGCACAGGCAGCCGAGGCCGGAGACCTGCGACTGTACTGGAAAGACGGCATCCGCGCCGAGACTGCCGATCAAAGTTTTCGGCTCAAAATCGGCGGCCGGATCATGAACGACTGGACCTTTTACGGTGCGGACCGCTCGCTCGAAAGCAGCACCGGCGCGTTCGAGGACGGCACCGAGTTTCGCCGCGCGCGCCTCTACGTCGCCGGAGAGGTCTACGGCAACGTCATTTTCAAGGCGCAGTACGATTTCGCCGGCGGCGACGCCGACTTCAAGGACGTCTACCTCGGGCTCAAGGGTCTGCCCGGCGGCAGCAAGCTGCAGATTGGACACTTCAAGGAGCCGTTTGGTTTAGAAGTCCTAACTAGCAGTAAATACATTACTTTCATGGAGCGATCGCTCCCGACGGCGATGCTTGCCGAACGAAACACCGGCATCGGCGTCAGCGGCCATTGCTTCGACGAGCGTCTGACCTGGGCCGGCGGCATCTTCCGCGACACGGACGGCTTTGGTGACGGCTCGGGCAACGGCTACAACTTCACCGGCCGCGTTACCGGCCTGCCTCTGTATCAGGAAGACGGGGCGCGCTTGGTCCACATCGGCCTGGCCTACAGCCACCGCAACGTCGACGACAGCGTTCGTTTCCGTGAGCGTCCCGAATCGCACCTGGCGCCGCGCCTGGTCGACACCGGCTCGCTCGCGGCCGACGCCGTCGATCTCGTCGGAGTGGAAAGCGCGGTGGTCCTCGGCCCGGCCTCGCTACAAGGCGAGTACGTCCACGCTTCGGTCGACGGCAGCGCGGGCATGAGCCCGGACTTCGGCGGTTATTACGTCCAAGCCAGCTACTTCCTCACCGGAGAGCACCGGCCCTACAAGCGCTCCCACGGCGCCTTCGGTCGCGTCAAACCGCAGGAGAATTTCATCGGGAAAGACGGCGGTGGAACCGGCGCAGTCGAACTCGCGCTGCGCTACTCGAGTATCGATTTGAGCGACGCCGGCGTCGCCGGCGGCGAGCTCGACGACATCACGGTGGGCGTCAACTGGCATCTCAACCCCAACACGCGGGTGATGGCGAACTACGTTCGAGCCGACCTCGACTCGGTCGGAGAAGCCGACGTTTTCCAGATGCGATTTCAACTAGATTTCTAAGCAAGGAGCAACAAGACATGCTACGCAGACACAAAACCATGATCGCGGCGGCTTTCCTCACGGCGGCCGCCCTGGCCGGAGCCCCGCGCGGGTACGCCGGATCGGCAATCAACGGCGCTGGCGCCACCTTCCCCTACCCGATCTACGCCAAATGGGCGCACTCCTACAACAAAGAAACCGGCGTGCGCCTCAACTACCAATCGATCGGATCCGGCGGAGGGATCAAACAGATCAAAGCAAAGACCGTCGACTTCGGCGCCTCCGACGCACCGCTCAAAGCCGAAGAACTCCGCAAGTTCGGCCTCATGCAGTTTCCCATGATCATGGGAGGAGTCGTTCCGGTCGTTCACATCGACGCAATCGATGCCGGCCAACTGCGGCTCACGCCCAGGGAGCTTGCCGGCATCTATCTCGGCGAGATCACCAAGTGGAACGACTCCCGCATCGCCGCGACGAATCCCGGCCTCGCGCTGCCCGACAAGTCGATTACCGTGGTCCATCGCGCCGATGGCTCGGGGACGACCTGGATCTTCACGAACTACCTCAGCAAGGTCAGCCCCGAGTGGAAGGAGAAGATCGGAAACGCCAAGACGGTTGCCTGGCCGGCCGGCGTCGGTGGCAAGGGAAACGAAGGCGTCGCCGCTTTCGTCAATAAACTGAACGGTTCGATCGGCTACGTCGAATACGCGTACGCGGTGCAAAGCAAGATGGCCTACGCCCTGCTGAAAAATCGCGACGGCCGCTTCGTCGCGCCGACTGCCGAGAACTTTCAGGCGGCAGCCGCCGGCGCCGACTGGTCACACGCTGAGGGCTACTATCTCGTACTGACGAACCAACCGGGAGCATCGTCGTGGCCGATCACCGGTGCATCGTTCATCTTGATGTACGAGCAGCAAGCCGACGCCGCACGGGCCAAACAGGTGCTCCGCTTCTTTGATTGGTGCTACCGTAACGGTGCCGAAGCCGCTCGATCTCTCGACTACGTACCGATGCCGCCGAACGTGGCTGAGATGGTGCGCGCGACTTGGACCGAGGTTCTGCGTGACGCTTCCGGCCGCCGCGTCTGGCCATGATCAAGAAACCCGTCACGCCCTGGGGCGACGGTTTGTTTCGCGGGATGACCCTCGGCTTTGCCGCGGGCATCCCGTTGCTGTTCGCCGCCATCGTCTTCTGCTTGTGGCGTGAGTCGCGGCCGGCGATCCAGAAATTCGGTTTCTCCTTTCTGACGAGCACCGCATGGAACCCCGTACGGGATGACTTCGGCGCCCTCACGGCAATCGCCGGGACGCTCACATCCACCTTCCTGGCACTTCTGGTCGCCGTGCCGATGAGTATCGGAACCGCCATCTTTCTCGCCGAAATGGCACCCTCGTGGCTGCGCGGGCCGATCGGCGCCGGAATCGAGCTGCTCGCCGCAGTCCCAAGCATCGTCTACGGCATGTGGGGCCTGTTCACCGTCTCGCCACTGATCGCCGACTATCTGCAGCCCGGACTTGCCGCGACCCTGGGATTTCTGCCGCTCTTCCAGGGTCCGGCGATCGGCATCGGCGTGCTCACGGCCGCCTTGGTGCTGGCCTTGATGATCCTTCCGTTCATCGCCTCGGTCTGCCGCGACGTGTTCCTGATGGTTCCCAAGAACTTGAAGGAAGCCGCCTACGGCATGGGTTGCACCAAGTGGGAAGTGATCCGCGACGTCATGATTCCATACTGTCGCAAAGGGATCGCCGGCGGCATCTTTCTCGGCACCGGCAGAGCGCTAGGCGAAACCATGGCTGTCACCTTCGTCATCGGCAACGCGCATCGCTTCTCCTGGTCCTTGTTTGCGCCGGGAAACTCGATCGCCTCGACGCTCGCCAATGAGTTTACCGAAGCCGACAGCGACATTTACCTCGCCTCGCTGATCGAACTCGGCTTGGTCCTATTTCTGATTACGTTCTTGGTGCTCGCCGCCGCCCAATGGTGGCTCCGGCGCAGCGCCCCAAAGAGGGTTTCCTGATGGGTTTGCGGCGCCGCCAGCTAAGCAACTTCGCCGTTCTCGCTGCCTCGACCGGCGCCGCCGTCTGCGGCTTGACAACCCTTGCTTGGATCCTCGCCGACGTCGCCGGCAAAGGCGTGCGCGCGGTCAACTGGAGCTTCTTCGCCGAGCTTCCCGCGCCGCCCGGCGTCGCCGGAGGCGGACTCGCCAACGCGATCGCCGGCACCGTCCTGATGACGTCGACCGCCGCGGCACTCGCCGTACCGATCGGCATCCTGGCCGGCACCTGGCTAGCCGAGTTCGGCCGAGAATCGGCTTTTGCAAGCACGGTTCGCTACCTTTCCGACATCTTGGTATCCGCGCCCTCGATCGTCGTCGGCGTCTTCGTCTACCTCGTCGTCGTTCGAACCACAGGCCACTTTTCCGGCTGGGCCGGCGCGATCGCGCTGGCGATCATCATGCTGCCGGTCGTCGCCCGAACCACCGAAGAGATGCTCGGCTTGGTACCGCTCGAACTTCGCGAGGCCGCGCTCGCCCTGGGCACCCCCTACTGGAAGATGATGCTGCAAATCGTCTACCGCGCGGCCCGAGCAGGAATGCTGACGGGAATCATGCTGGCCGTCGCACGCGTCGCCGGTGAGACCGCGCCGCTTCTTTTCACCGCGTTGAACAGCCCCTACTGGATGCACAGCATGAACGAACCGATGGCCAACCTAACGGTAACGATCTTCAACTACGCCATGAGTCCCTACGAAGACTGGCAGGCGAAGGCCTGGGGCGCGGCATTCCTGATCACGATCGGCGTGCTCGCGACGACGCTGGCCGGCCGCCTCTTGATACGGACGGAGAGAGAACAGTGAATCACGCCGCATGGCCAGCCGCATCGCGCCGACTGCTTGCCCCCTTTCGCCGGACGGCAAAACCGGCGACGGCCAAGACCAAAATCTCGGTACGTAAGCTCAACTTCTACTACGGCAACAAGCAGGTGCTGTTCGACAACACCCTGGACATCGCCGAGAATCGCGTCACGGCGTTCATCGGACCGTCCGGCTGCGGCAAATCGACGCACATCCGCACCTACAACCGGATGTACGACCTCTACAAGGGACATCGGGCCGAGGGCGAGGTCCGCTTGGACGGCGTCAACGTGCTCGATGCCAGCGTTCCGGCGCTCCGGCTGCGTCACCGCGTGGGGATGATCTTTCAAAAGCCGACCCCGTTCCCGATGTCGATCGCCGACAACATCGCCTACGGGCTCCGGCTTCACGGCGTCTCTAACAAGTCCGAACGAGCGGATCGGGTCGAAAAAGCGCTGCGCGACGCGGCCTTGTGGGACGAAGTCCACGATATCCTCGCGCAGCCCGGCACCGCGCTGTCCGGCGGGCAACAGCAGCGGCTGTGCATCGCGCGCGCGCTCGCGATCGAGCCGGAGATCATCCTGATGGACGAGCCCTGCTCGTCGCTCGATCCGGTGGCAACCGCAAAAATCGAGGAATTGATCGATCAGTTGAAGCGCCGCTTCACGATCGTGCTCGTCACCCACAACATGCAACAAGCCGGTCGCGTATCCGACTTCACCGCCTTCTTCTACCTCGGCCGACTCGTCGAATTCGGCGATACGCAGACGCTGTTCTCCTCGCCGAGCAACAAGCAGACCGAAGACTATCTAACCGGCCGATTTGGCTGAGGTGAATCATGAGCAACCGCCTCGATCGACAAACGGACAAACTCAAACAGAAAGTGCTGGCGCTCGCGAGCCTGGTAGAAGCGAATCTGGCAAAGGCGACGCATGCGGTCCTCCATGACGACGTCGAAGCCGCCCGCGCGGTCATCGCCTCGGATCCGGCGGTCGACGCGGAAGAAGTCGATACCGAAGAGGAATGCCTCAAAATTCTTGCGCTTTACCAACCGGTCGCCAAGGACTTGCGCTTCGTCGTCGCGATTCTCAAGCTCAACAACGATCTCGAACGCATCGGCGACCTGGCGGTAAACATCGCGGAGCAAGCGGGACGACTCGGCGCACACGAACGCTCTCTCTGTCCCGACATCTTGGAAAAGATGATTCCTCGCGTTCAGGCGATGGTCCATCAATCGATCGACTGCCTGGTGCAGCTCGACGCAGAGGCCGCCCGCGAGGTAGGCGCCGCCGACGACGCGGTAGACGATCTGCACCGCAGCATGTTCGAGTACGTCATCAACGCCGTCCACAAACGCCCTCGAGACGTCGCAGACTTGATCCACTACCTGTCGGTATCTCGCTATCTCGAGCGCATCGCCGACCACGCGACCAACATCGCCGAGGACGTGATCTACATGACCAGCGGAGAAATCGTCCGCCATGGAGGAAAGGGCGCGGCCGAGTCCTGAGCGCGAGCGCGGTTGCAGTGTCGCCCCCGCTGCGATAGCTGAGCGGTGCGGAATCACCGCGCGGGAAGCGGCAATGCGTGAATCAATACCCCTCAAGGAGCGCCCGGTCGACATCGTCCTGATCGTCTTCTTCGCGCTCAATTTGCTGCTGGTCACCTACATCATCAGCCTCGAACAGATCGTCATTGCCGATCCGTCGAGCTTTGCCTACCCGGCGTGGCCGCCCCGCTTCTGGGTCGACCTCGTTCACGACTACGGCGCACGCTGGGATCCGGCCCTGATGGCGCGCCCCGCTTGGTACCGTGCCACCATCTGGTGGGACGTTCTCTTCTTCGGCCCTTTCTACGCGCTTGCGATTCCCTCGTTCTTGCTGGCCAAAGAATGGATCCGGATCCCCAGCATCGCCTATGCGTCCGTCATGATCGCGCTCGTCAGCGTGATTCTTGCCGAGGAGATCGGCGGACTTCACGCCGCGCCCAACCCAACGCCGGTGGTCGCGCTGAACGCGCCGTGGATTCTGTTTCCGTTGGTTTTACTGGCACGCATGGCCTTTTCGCCGCACCCATTCACGCGGCGCTTCGGCGCCGGGCGCGCCGACAAACAGGCCTCGTGAGCGGTCCGTCACGCGTGATTCGCTCTGCCGCGGGCGGCGGCTGCTGGCGCGGCGTGGCGCCGGCGCAGTACAAAGAGCCCGATCAAAGCCATCGCGGCATGACGCGGCACCTTCTGCTCGCGCCAACCCTGGGAGACGACGGGCTCTGCATCGACGTCCGTTACTTCGAGGTTGCGCCCGGGGGTTATTCCTCGCTCGAGCGCCACCATCACGCCCACGCCGTCATCGTCCTGCGAGGCCGGGGCTGGGTCATCCTCGACGAACAGGCAAGCGAACTCGGAGCGGGAGACTGCGTCTACGTCGCCCCCGATACGATCCATCAGTTTCGCGCGGCGCCGGACGAAGGCCTCGGTTTCTTGTGCATCGTCGACAGCGAGCGCGACCCTGCGGTCGCCGCCGGCGACGAAGAACTCGCGCGGCTGCGCGCCAATCCCGGGATCGCCCAGCTGCTCGATTCGCTAGCGGGCTAAGCGGCGATTGTTCTCGCCCCGCTAGCCCAGGAGGTGCCAGCCCGCCTCGTCCTCGGCCGCGCGGCCCTCGCCGGCGAGCTTTCTCAGGTGGGCCTCGACCGACAGCGCAGCGGCCGGATGGAGAAAGTCGGGTACGTCCGTGTAGATCGCCGCCACCAGATCGGCCACGGCGCGTAGCCCGCGGTCCAAGGCCGCAACGATCTGACGCTCGCGCAGCTCTCGGTGGGCGATGTAATCTCGCACCTTCTCGTGAGGATTGCGGATCGCCGGACCGTGGGCCGGATAGATGACGTCGATGTCGAGTTCGAGCAAGCGCCGGAGCGAGGCGAGATAATCGGCCAAGTCTCCCTCGGCCGGAATCACCGTGGTTCCCGCCCCCAAGACGACGTCTCCGCTAAACACCGCTCGATCTTCGAGCAGATGAAAGCAGAGGTGGTCACGCGCATGACCCGGCGTCCATAGGGCGCGCAAGGTAGCGCCCTCGACGCCGATCTCTTCGCCGTCGCCGATCGCCTCGACCTTGACCGCGGCGTCTGCACCGCCGGCGGGCATCTTGAGCACCGGCACACTGCCGAAGTGCGAAGTAACGTTAGAAACGCCGCCGACGTGGTCCACGTGGGCATGGGTCACCGCGATCGAAGCGATCCGGCTGCCGGCGCATTCTTGCTCGAGCGCTGCTTCGAGCAGAGGCAAGTACTCGGCCCGCCCGTCCCCGGTATCGAGCAGCAGGCGGCTTTGCCCGGTACCTACTATAAAGGTGTTCGTGCCCGGGCCGGTAAAGGGACCCGGGTTCTGGCCAAGCGCCACCGCCACCCTCGCCGACCAGCGATCGACCGCCGGCATGTCGAGACCGATCATCGAGTCACGCACGATGCGCTTGGGTTCTTTGCTCACCTGGGGTGGCGTAGCAATGGTGGCGTTCCGGTTCAATTGCGGCGGAACAGGGCTGGCCCGCAGATTACGGACGGCATGATAAGGCGCTTCCCGTCCCGACGATGACTCGGGAGTCCACCTTAAACCGGCCGCCGAGCTGTCCAATCAATGGGGTCCACCTGACATTGATCTGGGTGGGGAGGTCCTTATAGCCAAAAGGCACTGCACCTTGGCCGCCCCAGAGCGCCCTATCAAAGTTGCTCGCAAGGCTAATTCCCTGGCTGTGACTCCAAAGCACCGGGTCTTCCCGATACGCCGTTCCCACAACAACACCGCTCGAATTCACCCCCATGCCCTGGGTCAGGTATGAGGAACCCGTCGGATCGGAAAGCCACGTAAGGAGGTCGTTGATGCCGTCGCTATCGGCGTCAAGGAAGAAAGCACCACCGGGATCGACCGTCAGCAAAAAACCTTGGTAATTGCTCGAAACGCCCGGATTGGTCCGGCCGGTGAGGTAAATGCCTCTGACATCGTTAAACTGTAGGCGTGTTGAGCCGATCGTGACTTCTTGGAAGGGTCTGCTCTGCGCGAGGACGCACACCGGCGCCAGGAGGTAGAAGACGCCTCCGGCGAACATCAAGAAGC
>CAZJCO010000046.1:0-12354 GCA_964544375.1 uncultured Myxococcales bacterium | reverse complement strand
CCGCCATGGGCACCGGAGTAGGCGAAAAAGACAAAGCGATCGAGAAGCTGCGGTACCACACGATCATCATCATGACGGACGCCGACGTCGACGGGTCACATATCCGGACATTGCTGTTGACGTTCTTCTATCGGCACTTTTTTGAATTGATCGAAAACGGCAACATCTACATCGCTCAGCCCCCGCTCTTCCGTGTCAAGAAAGGCAAAAGCGAACGCTACCTGAAAGATGAGACCGCACTTGCCGATTATCTCGTGGATCTGGGTGTTGAAGACATACGGGTCCGTTCCAAGAAAGCGCAGAAGACGTTGGTGGGCAGCGCGTTAAAGAGCGTTCTGACAAAGCTGGCCGAGATGGAGAACCTGCTGACGGTCTTCGAGCGGAAACGGAGAAATCGCAGCGTGATTTCGTTGTTGGCCCGCGAAAAGGACGCGAGTGTCGTGGTTCTTGCCAATCGACGCAAGTTGCGAGCGCTAATGAAGCGCTTGGACGAAACCGCCAAGGCGGAGGCAGCCGACATCGTCCCGCTCTCCTTCCGCTACGAAGAAGACGCCGAACACGGTTGTGAGAAAGTGACGGTAAGCACTCGGCTGAACGGATCAGCGGGCGAAACTGTGATCGATCAGGCTCTGCTCGAACTGCCCGAGTTCGTGCGACTGCAGGCATTGTCGGCAGAAATGGCGGCGCTCGGTACGCCGCCGTTCACGATCAGCAACTCCTCCGGTGAACAATCGGCCAACTCACTTACCGAAGCCCACCGTCTGATCATGGCGGACGCGCGCAAGGGACTGGTGGTCCAACGCTACAAAGGCCTCGGTGAGATGAACCCGGAGCAGCTCTGGGCGACGACGATGAACCCGGAGACACGGACGCTGCTGCAGGTAAAAGTCGAAGACGGCATTGCCGCCGAAGAAGTATTTTCTACTTTGATGGGAGACGAAGTCGAGTCGCGGCGGCGTTTCATCGAAGACAACGCACTGAACGTTCGCAATCTCGATATCTGAGCCGTGGACTCTTCCCTCAAGCAATCCAAGATCGTCGTCAACATCGAAGACGAAATGCGTACGTCCTACATGGACTACGCCATGAGCGTGATCATCGGGCGCGCTCTGCCAGACGTTCGAGACGGCCTAAAGCCGGTCCATCGCCGCGTGCTCTTCGCGATGCACGGTCTTAGCAACGAATGGAACAAAACGTACAAGAAGTCCGCTCGTATCGTCGGCGACGTCATCGGTAAGTATCATCCGCACGGCGATACCGCAGTATACGATACGATCGTTCGATTGGCGCAAAATTTCTCGATGCGTTATCCGCTGGTCGACGGTCAGGGAAACTTTGGATCGATCGACGGCGATCCGCCGGCTGCCATGCGCTATACCGAAATCCGCATGGCCCGCATCACCGACGAACTGCTCGCGGACATTGAGAAAGAAACCGTCGACTTTCTTCCGAACTACGACGAAACCACGAGTGAGCCGACGGTGATGCCGGCGCGCCTGCCGAACCTGCTCGTCAACGGTTCCTCCGGAATTGCCGTCGGGATGGCGACGAACATCCCGCCGCACAACCTGCGCGAGATCGTCGAAGCGCTGAAAGCTCTGATCAAAGACCCTGGACTCTCGGTGAAGCAGCTGATGCGCTACGTCAAGGGTCCTGACTTTCCCACGGGCGGTTTGATTTACGGACGCCGACCGATCGTCGACGCGTTTACCAAGGGACGAGGCATCCTCCAGGTCCGGGCACGCGTCAGTACCGAGACCGACAAACGAACCGGCCGCTCTCGCATCGTAGTGACGGAGATTCCATATCAGGTCAACAAGTCGCGCTTGATCGAAAAGATCGCCGAACTCGTCAACGAAAAGAAGGTTGAGGGGATTGCCGACCTGCGTGACGAATCGGACCGACGCGGGATGCGTATCGTCATCGAACTAAAGAGAGACGCGATTCCCGAAGTCATTCTGAACAATCTCTACAAACATACGCCGCTCCAGGATTCGTTCGGCGTTATCATGCTGGCAATCGTCGATAGCCGCCCTCGCCTCCTCGACCTCAAGTCGGCGCTGCAGCTCTTCATCGAGCACCGCAAGGAAATCGTCACCCGCGCGACGGCTTTCGAGCTGCGCAAAGCCGAGGCGCGACTTCACATTCTCGACGGCCTCAAGATCGCGCTAGACAACCTCGATGCCGTCATCCGCTTGATCCGGCGCGCCAAAGACGGTGCCACGGCAAAAGCTCAGTTGGTGAGCAAGTTCAAGTTGTCGGAGATTCAGGCGCAGGCGATACTCGACATGCGTCTGCAGCGCCTGACGGGTCTCGAGCGCGACAAGATTCTGGAGGAGCACAAACAGACGCGTGCGCTGATCAAACGCCTGCGCGCAATCCTCGCCGACGAGAAAGAGATTCTCAAGATCATCAGCGGACAGCTCGGCGAACTCGGCAAACAATACGGCGATGAGCGTCGGACGGAAATTGTCGAGGCGACTACTGAAATCAGTGTCGAAGACATGATTGTCGAGGAGGACATGGTGGTTACCGTGTCCCACGAGGGTTACATCAAGCGCAACCCGGTCTCGCTTTATCGCCAGCAGCGGCGCGGCGGGCGCGGCAAAATCGGCGCCTCGACAAAGGGTGGCGATTTTGTCGCTCACATGTTCGTTGCCTCGACGCATTCCTACTTGCTGTTCTTTACCAATCGTGGACGCGTCTACTGGAAGAAGGTACACGAGTTGCCGCAGGCCGGGCGGGCAGCTCGCGGTAAGGCGATCGTCAACCTGTTGTCGTTGGGGCCGGGCGAGACGCTGTCGGCCTTCCTCCCGGTGCGCGAGTTCGTCGACGAGCGTTACATCCTGTTCGCAACCGCCGATGGAACGGTCAAAAAGAGCGGATTGATGGACTACTCTCGTCCGCGCGCTTCCGGAATCATCGCCATCAACTTGGACCAGCGCGACGAACTCATTGCCGTACGGCTGACCGACGGCAATCAAGAGATCGCGTTGTCGACGCGCGACGGGATGGTCGTGCGCTTCAAGGAAGCCGACGTACGAGTCATGGGTAGAAGCGCCGCCGGCGTGCGCGGTGTCACGCTCGGTCAGGGTGACCGGGTTGTATCGATGGACGTCGTTCAGCCGGGATCGTCTTTGCTAACGGTTTCCCGACGCGGCTACGGCAAGCGCTCGCCGGCCGACAGTTATCGTCTGGTTCGGCGTGGAGCACGCGGCGTCAAGACGATGAAAGTCACCGACCGTACGGGTCCGGTCGTCGGCGTTCTGCAAATCGACGACGAGAGCGACGACGTGATGTTGGTTACCGACCATGGCAAGCTGATCCGCATGCCGGTTGCCGACGTGCGCATCATCGGGCGAAACACGCAGGGCGTGCGTCTGGTAAACCTTGGCGACGGTGACGAGAATGTCGTATCGATCGCGCCGGTTGCCGAAAAAGAGGCCGTCGGTTCGGACGAAACTGCCTGACGAGGCTCACGGGATACGTGATGGGCGAAAACGTGGCTGTCATCGGCGCTGGGAGTTGGGGTAGCGCGCTGGCAACACTACTGGCCGCCAACGGACACGACGTGCGTATCTGGTCGCGCGGAACGGAAGTCGCCGAGCTGATCAACCAGCAGCACGAAAACAAAGTCTATCTCCCGGGATTTGCGCTGCATCCCCAGCTGACTGCGACGACGAGTCTCGAGGACGCCCTGACAGGACGCTCTTTCGTCGTCATGGTGGTGCCTTCTCACGCAATGCGGACCGTCCTCGAACAGGCCGGTAGTCACATCGGTGCCGATGCCGCCGTCGTCTCGGCGAGCAAAGGGATCGAGGACGGTAGCTCGAAAACGATGTTCGAAGTGATACTCGATTGCATCGGCGGAGCCGATCGGATCGGGGTACTGTCGGGGCCGAGTTTTGCCGCCGAGGTCGCCGGCGGTCAACCGACGGTGGTGGTGGCGGCCGCGCGTCAAATGGAACTCGCCGAGCGCGTTCAACGGACGTTCGCGGGAGCAACCTTTCGCGTTTACAGCAGCACGGACGTCGTCGGCGTCGAGATCGGCGGGGTCGTGAAAAATATCATGGCCATTGCTACCGGTGTCTCCGACGGTCTGGAGTACGGGCTCAACGCTCGCGCGGCCTTGATCACCCGAGGCTTGGCCGAAATCAGCCGCCTGGCGGCGGCGCTCGGGGGACGCCCGGAAACGCTGGCCGGGCTTTCGGGAATCGGCGACCTGGTCTTGACCTGTACCGGCGATCTCAGTCGAAACCGTCAGTTCGGCCTTCGTATCGGCCGTGGCGAGACGGTGGCGGAGATCCTCGGCAGCATGAGAATGGTAGCCGAGGGCGTGCGCAACACGAAGGCGGTTCGCGAACTGGCGAGCCGACTGGCGATCGAATTGCCGATCGTCGAGGTCTCCTACCAGGTGCTCTACCAAGACCTTCCTCCGCGGGAAGCGCTGGGGCGGCTCTTTAGCCGCAGCCTAAAGCCCGAATTTCACTAGTCTGGCCGCCGCAAGACGCGGAAAATTAACGGCAAATTGACAAGCAGCAAGTGCTGTGCAAGGTTGACCGTTCGGGTAGCGGTGCCGCGGAGGCACCGGCCCAGTTACGGAACCGGAGTAGCTAGCCGTGAAGAGGACGTTCCAGCCGAGCAATGTACGACGCCGTAGGCGTCATGGTTTTCGAGCCAGAATGGCAACGCCCGGGGGACGTCGGGTCCTGCGCAATCGAAGGGCCAAGGGACGCAAGCGCATTGCGGTCACGACGCCGCCAAAGCGCGCCAGGAGATAGACGGGCGATAGCGGGGCTGCCGAAACGCTGCCGGATGCGCAAGCGACGAGATTTTCTGCGCGTCCAGGGGCGTCGTGGCGGAAAACGCAGCCCGCACTTCGTGGTAATCCTGGCTCCCGCTCCCGGCCCCGCGTGTCGTTTGGGCGTTACGGTGAGCAAACGAATTGGACGAGCGGTTCAAAGAAACAGAGTAAAGAGACACGTTCGAGAATTTTTCAGGTTACACAGGGAAGAGTTGCAGCCGGCCCATGACCTCTTGATCATTGCTCGGGCGGGTGCGGACAGACTGAGCTTTCGTGATGTTGAAGCGGAATTGGCAGCAGTTTTGGCGATCAATGCCGGTTGAAGCGGGCCGCCAGACGGCCTTGGCGGCCGCTGCGGTGTTGTTACGATCGGCTGTTGCCCAGCTACTGCGGTTTTTGATCAGGGCTTACCAGTGCCTTCTATCGCCTTTGTTAGGGCCCGCCTGCCGCTTTCATCCGAGTTGCTCAAGCTACGCCATCCAAGCGATTGACCGCTACGGCCCCTTGCGGGGCACCGCCTTAGCACTAGCTCGATTATCCAGGTGCCACCCCCTATCGGAGGGCGGATTCGACCCGGTACGGTAGCGAGCGAGGTTCATGGCTGCTGCGGCCTTCGGAGGCCGCTGCGTGGAGAGTAGAGCACTTCTGGCGTTCGTTCTATCCGTCGTCATCCTCGTCGGATATCAAGTCCTGTTCGCCCCGGAACCGCCTCCGCAAGAGGCGCCGCCCGAGGCCGTCGAGTCTTCTTCGACGGCCGAGCAGTCGTCGGCTACGGGCGACGAGCTAGCAGCGGCAAGCGCGCCCGCGCTTCCGGCCGTGGTGCCAGAGCCGGCGCCAACACTGGCCCGAGAGATCCCCGAACAACTGCTTACCGTGGAGAGCGATCTCTATCGCGTGACCTTCTCCTCGGTCGGCGGTCGTGTGAAGAGCTTCGAGCTCAAGGAGTACGCCAAGGACGGAGAGACCGGTGGCGCAAACGGCGAGGCGCTCGACATGGTGGCTGCTGGTCGTCTGGCTCCGCTCGGCCTGTACTGGATGAAGGGAGACCAAGTCAGCGGAGACCTCGACGTGTCTTACCAAATGGAGGCCGACGCCCGTACGATCTCGGGGCAGCAAGAAGCAACCGTGCGGCTGGTCGGAACCGGCCCAGCCGGGGAGTCGATCGACAAGACGCTCCGACTCAAGGCCGATTCTTACGTTCTCGATTACCGGGCAAGGATCGCGCAGGATGCTGCCGACCACATTGGTGTTTCTTGGTCGCGTTACGTTCACGAGGGCCGAGGCCGCTTTGCCGGTACCGAGGGACCGGTGGCGCTGGTGGGTGAAGATCTAGAGGCCAGCAATGCGGCGTCGCTCAAAGAACCGGTTTCGTATCAGGGCGACATTCACTGGGCCGGTTACGCCGACCACTATTTTCTAGCCGCCTACCTTCCGGTGGAGTCCGGCGGGGACTTACGCTTTATCGGTGCCGCGGCCTCGGGACTCGGCGAGGCTACGCTGTGGTCGCCGGTTCAAGACTCGGGCGTCCATTACCGACTTTTCGTAGGGCCCAAGAAGTTGGCCTTGCTCAAGTCTCTCGGTCACGGTTTGGACCAAGCGGTCAATTTCGGCTGGTTCGCCGTTGTCGCTCGGCCGCTGCTCGACCTCTTGATCTTCCTATACTCTTTCACCGGCAACTACGGTTGGTCGATTATCCTGCTCACCGTGGGCATCCGCGTCGTCTTTTACCCGATCAACAAGCGCCAGGCCGAGGCGATGAAAGCCATGCAGCGGATTCAGCCGGAACTGAAGAAGCTGCAGGAAAAGTACAAAGACGACCGCGAACAACTCAACAAAGAAATGATGGAGTTGTACCGGCGCCACAAGGTGAACCCGCTTTCCGGCTGTTTGCCGATGCTGCTTCAGTTGCCGGTATTCCTCGGCCTCTACAACGGCTTGATGCAGGCGATCGAACTGCGACACGCACCGTTCGTCGGTTGGGTTACCGACTTGTCGCAGCCGGACCGCCTGGGCTCGCTGGCGATCCCCTTCGTGTCGCCGCCGGGGATCCCGGTGCTTACGCTGCTGATGGGCGTGAGCATGGTGGTCCAACAGCGGATGACACCGGCCAGCGGCGATCCCATGCAGCAACGCATGATGATGTTCTTGCCGGTGGTCTTTACCGTCATGTTCGTCAATTTCCCGTCCGGTCTGGTTCTCTATTGGTTTGCCAACAATGTGATGTCGATCGCGCAGCAGATGGCTACCAACCGGGCGAAATCATAGGAGCCTACGATGGCGAGAAATATCGAAACACAGGGAGTAACGGTTGAGGAGGCCATCCAAGTGGCGCTCAACCGGCTGGGTGTCTCCCGTAGCCAGGTCGAGATCGCGATTCTCGGTCATCCCCGCAAAGGTTTGTTCGGCATTGGCGCCAAACGCGCGCGAGTCAGGGCGACGCTACGAGAGACCAGTTTCTCCGACGGCGAGGAGTTCGAGATTTCTCCCGGCAAGCGCCGGCGTGGTAGGCGAGGTCGTCGCAACGGACGGCGACGCGGTGGCCCCGAGCAGGCGGCCGAGGAAGACGGTCCACGAGACGCACGATCGCGCCAGCAAGGCCGTCGCCAGGATCGCGACAAACCTTCTGGTGGCCGCCGCGGGCGCGGTCAGCAAGGCCGTGGTCGGCGGCAAGAGGAGGATCCCGAGGCGAAGAAGTCGAAGCCGCTGAGGCAGGGGGAACGCGCGGTGAATTCAGCGACTCCGCAGTCAAGCCAACCGCCGGAACCGACGCCGAGCGTGCCCCCACGCGAGGCGGCGGCTCCGCAACTGCCGGAACCCACGAGCAAGCCGACGGCATCGCAGCCCGCCGCCGCGCGGCAGCAGCCGCCTGAGGGAAGCGGCGCAGGGACGACGGCCGAAGTCGCCGAGCCGAAGGAATCCCTGACGCTGGAACAGGCGCGTAACCGAGCGGTCGAGCTCGTGCGCGAGTTGATGAGCTTGATGGGCTTTGCCGAGGCCACGGTCGAAGCGGGCGACTGGGACGGGCCGGAAGAAATTTGTGTGCAGATTCGGTGCGAAGCCGAGGGTCTTCTCATCGGACGGCACGGGCAAACGCTCGATGCCGTCGAGCACATCGTTCACCGGATGACACTGGCCGGCGAGAACCGCGATTGGCGGGTAGTGCTCGACGTGGGCGGCTACCGGCAGCGGCGGCGGGATATCTTGCTGGAGCTTGCCGATCGTCTCAAAGTCCGCGCGATGACGCTCGGACGACGGGTTCAAGTGAGCCCCATGAGCCCGCGAGATCGCCGCGTGTTCCAGGCTGCGTTGGCCCGGGACGACTCGGTGTTTACTCGTGTTATGGGCAGCGGATTTTATCGCCGCGTGATGATCGTTCCGGTGGGCCTCGAAGACGACGATTCCCCTGTCGAGGAAGTGCAGCATGAGGCACCGCGCCAGAGCGCTGTCGTTGGCGAGACGGAAGACGGCGCTTAACGGCGCCTGGGGATCGAGGCCAGCCTTCGATCGGCTCTGCTGAAATCGGAGCCGCTGACGCCATGTACCGCGCGGACACGATCGTAGCCCGAGCCACTCCTGCCGGCCGCGGAGCGATATCCATCGTACGGCTCAGCGGGCCAGATGCTCGTTCCATTCTCGAGCGCCTCTTTCGACCCAGCGGCGACCGTGCGCTCGAGCCTTGGCGCATGCGTCACGGAGTTCTCATCGATCCAGATCGCGGCGATGAGCGGGTCCTCGACGAGGCCTTGGCCGTCTGGATGCCAGCGCCGCACAGCTACAGCGGAGAAGACGTGGTCGAGTTGCACTGTCACGGCTCGCCGCTACTCGTCGAAGAGATCGTAACGGCGACGGTGCGTCTCGGAGCGCGATCGGCGGAGGCCGGAGAATTCACGCGGCGCGCCGTTCTCAACGGTCGTCTGGATTTGCTTCAAGCGGAAGCGGTTGCCGACTTGATTGACGCCAAGGTCGAACTAGGCGCGACCCTGGCTTGGCAGCAGTTGCAGGGTGCCCTCTCCCACCGTTTGGCAGAATTGCGAGAACGACTTGTCGGAGTACTCGCCGAGGTCGAGGCCAATGTGGATTTTTCCGATGAGGAGTTACCAGAGGAAAACATTCCTATCCGTGTGGCGGAGCTCACAGGCGTGGAGGAAACCGTCGACGAGCTATTGGCCGGCTTCGCCGTTTCGCGCAGGTTGCGTGAAGGTACGCGTGTGGTGGTCGCCGGCAAGCCAAACGTTGGTAAATCGAGTTTGGTCAATCGGCTTCTGGGATACGGCCGGATGATCGTCTCGCCGGAGGCGGGGACTACGCGCGACAGCGTCGAGGAACTGATCGACCTGGGCGGTGCCGCAATCGTCTTGACCGACACCGCCGGTCTGCGTCGCTCGGACAGTTCGGCCGAAGGGTTGGCGGTCGCACGGAGTCGCGAGTTGCTGGCGGGTGCCGACTTGGTGCTGGCGGTGATCGACGGCTCGACGCCGCTCGACCAGGCCGACTGTGAAATGCTCGACGACGTTACCGGACGACAGAGCTTGCTGATCCAGAACAAGGACGACCTCCCCTGCGGTCTCCGCGATCGGGACCTGCAACGATTGCAGAACACAGAGCTGCCTCGGCTGGTGGTTTCGGCACTACAGGGCTCGGGTTGCGAAGCGCTGGCCGACCGTCTGCGCGAGTTCGCCGGCTGGCGAGACGAAGCGCAAGGCTCGTTTGTTGGCATCAGTCGGCCGCGGCATCGCGCCGCGTTGAGTACGGTTCGCGAGCGTGTTGCTGCAGCCCGACAGCGGCTGCAATCGTCGTCTGAGGCCAGCGAACTCGTTGCCCTGGAGTTGCGGGCCGCGCTCGACGAGCTCGCGTCGATTACCCAGCCGCTGGACAACGAAGAACTTCTGG
This sequence comes from uncultured Myxococcales bacterium, assembly GCA_964544375.1. Lineage (GTDB taxonomy): Bacteria > Desulfobacterota > Binatia > UBA1149 > SPBQ01 > CAZQYE01. Next base: position 2,660 of record CAZJCO010000046.1, on the reverse strand, counting down.
ACAAGATCTTCTCTGAGTTTTGTATTGGTAAATAGTCATCGTGAACGAACGTTACGATGTGATCGTTGTTGGTGCCGGACACGCCGGCATCGAGGCCGGATTGGCCGCTGCCCGCCTTGGGCGGCGCGTCCTGATGTTGACGATGAACGCCGACAACGTCGGCCAGATGTCGTGCAACCCGGCGATCGGCGGTATCGGCAAAGGGCACCTCGTGCGCGAAATCGACGCGCTCGGTGGCGAGATGGGCAGAGCCATCGACGCCTGTGGTATCCAGTTCCGGCGCCTCAACACCCGCAAAGGGCCGGCGGTTCGCGCTTCCCGGGCGCAGGCCGACAAGGCGCGCTACCGCGCGCGGATGAAGATGGTCGTCGAAGCGACTGCCGGACTCTCACTACGTCAGGGCGAAGTCGTCGGTCTTCTAAGACGCGGCGCAGAGGTCTATGGCGTAAGGACGGATGCTGGAGAACGCATCGAAGCTGGCGCGGTGGTCTTGACCACGGGCACCTTCCTCGAAGGATTGATGCATTTGGGCAGTCAGACCAAGTCGGGCGGACGTGCGAGCGATCGGGCGGCGCACGGCCTGAGCCGCGAATTGAGAGAACTCGGGCTCGAGCTCGGACGCTTGAAAACCGGAACCTGCCCGAGACTCGATGCTCGCTCGATCGCTTTCGACCGACTTGAGCAGCAACCGGGCGATGACCCGCGGCCGCGCTTTTCTTTTGACGAGCCGGGCGCGAGCCTGCCCCAAGTTTGCTGCTACATCACGCACACGACCCCTGCGACGCATTGCGTCATCAAAGAGAACATAAAGTCTTCCGGTATCTTTTCCGGTCAGATCAAGTCGCGCGGGCCGCGCTACTGCCCCTCGATTGAAGACAAGGTAGTGCGTTTTCCCGAGCGCGACGGACACAGGATCTTCTTGGAACCAGAGGGCCTCGATACCATCGAGATCTATCCCAACGGGCTTTCCACCGCCCTACCCTTGGCGATCCAAAAAGAATTCCTGGCGACGATTCCCGGTCTCGAGCGTGCCGTTGTCGTGCGTCCGGGATACGCGATCGAATACGACTACGTAGTACCGACGCAGCTCGACCGCGATTTGTCCGTCCGCGGGTTTCGTGGGCTCTACTTCGCAGGTCAGGTCAACGGCACGACCGGGTATGAAGAAGCGGCCGCACAAGGGCTGGTGGCCGGTGTGAACGCGGCAAGGCGACTGTGCGGCATGGGGCCTCTGCTCCTTGGACGCAGCGAAGCGTATATTGGCGTGTTGATCGACGATCTCGTAACACGCGGGATCGACGGTGAGCCCTACCGGATGTTTACCTCGCGCGCCGAATACCGCTTGTTGCTGCGCGAGGACAACGCTGATCTTCGGTTGGCCGAGCAAGCTCTGGCGGTAGGCCTCCTGAGCGAGAAGCGGCAGCAGGCGCTTCACCGTAAACGCCGGCTGCTTGAGCAGGCCGAACGCGACCTCGCCAGTACGGTGGTGCCCAGCGGCGAGGCTGCCAACCAAACCTTTCTCGCGGCCGGACATCCGCCGCTCGAGAGATCGCTGACGGCTGGCGAACTGCTCCGACGGCCGGGTGCGAGCTACGCTCTGGTCGCGGAACTTGCCGGACTAGTCCGCTACGACTCCGAGGTTGAAGAACAGTTAGAGATCCGGGCGCGCTACCACGGGTACATACAGCGGCAGACGACAGAGATCGAAAGAATGCGCGGTCTCGAACGGGCGGCGCTTCCGCCGGAGATAGACTACGCGATGGTCGCCGGCCTCTCTCACGAAGCCAGGGAGAAGCTGCTGCGCGTCCGGCCACAGTCGTTGGGCCAGGCCTCCCGCATCAGTGGACTGACGCCTGCGGCAATTACGGCTCTGGCAATCCACTTGAAAAAAAGACGCGCGACGTGAGCGATCGAGCTGACGAGCTCGAGGGGCTGCTGTCGGGGGCTCGAAGCATCGGCGCGGCCCTGAGCGCGGAGGACGGCCAGCGGCTAATCGCCTACCTCGACGAGCTCTACTCGGCGTGGAACGACAGCGCAGGCCTGACGCGCATCGCCAGGAAAGACGCTGTCCGGTTGCACCTGCTCGACTCGCTATCGCTACTGCCGTTACTGTGTGGGCTGGCCGAGCGGCGGAGGGTATCTCCAAAGGCGGCCAGGTCGGGTAGGGAGGCTGGTCTCGACATCGTGGACCTCGGTAGCGGTGCCGGCCTTCCGGGTATCCCCTTGGCGATTGCGCTACCGCCAGCGGCAATCACGCTGGTGGACTCGCGCTGGCGGCGCTGCGTCTTTCTTGAGCATGCGTGCCGCCGCCTGGCTTTAGCCAACTGTCGGGTGCTGCATCAGGATGCCGAGACGGTGGCGCCGGCCGGCGAGTACGATGCCGTCATCTCACGGGCCTTTCGTGAGCCCGGCGAGCTACTGAGGATTTCAAAACGCCTTCTGCGGGCCGGAGGCTCGGTCTTCGTGATGGCGGCTAAGGTCCATCGGCTCGAAACTCCCCAAGGCTTTCGCGAGTTCGGGCGGCGGGACTTCCGCCTACCTCGAGGGGGGGAGTCTCGCGTGTTGAGGGAGTTCTCCAAGGTGGAGTGACGGGAGCGCCGAGTGTTTCACGTGAAACATCGAGGTTGCCGCGCTGCAGCTCAGGATGGGAAACTCTCAAG
>CAZJCO010000045.1:0-12452 GCA_964544375.1 uncultured Myxococcales bacterium | reverse complement strand
TGGCCGATCGACGTCGCGGAAATCGATCGGCAGCTGGCACGCCGCCAGCAGGGCTACGGCCGGGGCGGCCGTATGCGCATCGAGAAAGACGAGGTCCGCATTACCTCCGGTCTGCGCTGGGGCCAGACCTTGGGTTCGCCGGTCACCCTGGTAATCGAGAATCGAGATTGGAAGAACTGGCGGCGTAAGATGTCGACGGCGGCCGCCGATCGTGACGAGGACATCATGATTAGCCGCCCTCGGCCGGGCCACGCCGACCTCGTCGGGCTGCTCAAATACGACCACGAAGACGTACGCAACGTGCTCGAGCGCGCCTCGGCACGAGAGACGACGACCCGTGTTGCGGCCGGAGCGTTGACGCGGCAGGTGATTGAACGTTTCGACATTCGTGTATGCGCGATGGTCGCGGAGATCGGAGGGATTCAGGCCAATCGCGGCAATCTGAGCATCGACGAAGCATGCGCCGTGGCCGAAGACTCTCCGGTACGGATGGCCGACGAGCAAGCCGCGCAACGCGTGATCGAACAAATCGACGCGTGCAAAAAGGAAGGCGATACGCTCGGTGGCGTGGTAGAAGTCCATGCGAGCGGCCTCCCTCCTGGTTTAGGAAGCCACGTCCATTGGGATCGCAAGGTCGACGCCCGCTTGGGCGGAGCGTTGATGTCGATTCAGGCCGTCAAAGGCGTCGAGATCGGCGATGGATTCGCGGTCGCCGGCGCCCGCGGTTCGCAGGTCCACGACGAGATCGTGCGCGCACCGGGCGGTCTCCGCCGCGCGTCGAATCACTACGGCGGAACCGAAGGCGGTATGACGACCGGTGAAGATTTGGTCGTGCGGGTTGCTTTCAAACCGATCTCGACGTTGATGCGTCCGTTACGTTCGGTCGATCTGTCCACCGGCGAGGAAACCCTGGCGACGATCGAGCGCTCCGACGTCGTCGCGATTCCCGCCGCGGCCGTCATCTGCGAAGCGGTGGTCGCGTTCGAATTGACCTGCTTGTTCTTGGAGAAGTTCGGCGGCGACTCCCTCAAGGAAGTGTCGCGCAATTACCACGGTTACCTGGACCAAATCGCCGAGCGGATGCCTTGAATCACGTTGTCCTGACAGGTTTCATGGCGGTCGGTAAGACGGCCGTCGGCAAGCGTCTGGCCAGACGCTTGGGGCGCACCTTCGTAGATACCGACGAACTGATCGAACAGCGTGAAGGCATGAGCGTGGCGGCGCTCTTCGATCAGCGTGGTGAGCAGGCGTTCCGCGCCTTGGAGCGAGAGGTCGTTTGCGCGCTCGATCCGCCCGCGCCGATGGTGATCGCCACCGGCGGCGGAACCTTCATCGACGAAAAGAGCCGCCGCCGGCTGCGCGAACTGGGAATCGTCGTGTGTCTGGTGACCAGTATCGAGACCGTACTCGAACGCGTTTCGCGCAACGACAAGCGGCCGCTGGCGGTCGGTGGACGCCGCGATCGCTTGCAGCAACTTTTCTTGGAACGCATGCCGGCCTACCGACAGGCCGACGTCTTGATCGAGACCGACGGTCTGACCGTCGATCAATCGGTCTCGCGCGTGTTGGCGATGATCGAACCACGTCTGAAACACGCAGCATCGCACGAAGGAGATCCCGAGTGAGCGGCGCAGCGATGCGAGAAGTGTCGGTCCGTTTGGGCAAGCGCTCGTACCGTGTGCTCGTCGGCAACGGTTTGATCGAGCGGGCGGGATCCGAACTCGGTCGCCTCGAGGAATTGGGTCGGCCTCTGCTGGTGTCCGACACGACGGTCGCTCCGCTCTACGCCGAGCGCGTTGCACGCGGCATCGCCGAGGCGGGTCTTGCAGAGCCGATTCGCGTCGATCTGCCGGCCGGTGAGCCGCACAAGACCGTGACCTCGCTCGAATCGATCTACGATGCCGCGTTGGACGGCGGTATCGACCGGCGCGCCTTCGTGGTCGCCGTCGGCGGCGGCGTCGTTGGCGACGTCGCAGGCTTTGCCGCAGCGACGCTGTTGCGCGGCATCCGCTGTGTGATGATTCCGACCACACTGCTCGCGCAAGTCGACTCCAGTGTTGGCGGAAAGACCGGCGTCAACCGACGGCAGGGGAAGAACCTGGTCGGCGCATTCCACCAACCTTCGCTGGTTCTGGCCGACCCCGCGACCCTCGAAACGTTGCCGCAACGAGAGTATCGCGCGGGCCTCGCCGAGGTCGTCAAGATGGCCGTGATCCTCGACGAGGGGCTTTTCGGCCGGCTCGAGCAAGCGGCCGACGCTCTGCGCGCGTGCAAGCGCGAAGTGCTGGCCGACGTCATTGCCCGCTGCGTCGAGCTCAAAGCGATGGTCGTCGAAAAAGACGAACGAGAGTCGGGGTTGCGAAGAATCCTCAATTTCGGCCATACCGTCGGCCATGCGGTCGAACAGGTCACCGGATACCGGCGTTATCTGCACGGTGAAGCGGTCGCGATCGGCATGGTCGCCGCCGCAAGGGTGTCGCGACGGCTCGCTTTGTGCGACGCATCGCTAGTCACGCGTATTGAAGGACTGCTCGATCGGCTCGGGCTACCGACGGCGATTCCTGTCGAACTAGACGACGCCGAACTCGAACTGGCAATCAAACGGGATAAGAAGATGGCCGACGAAACGATCGCCTTCGTCGGCAGCGCGGCGATCGGCAGTTACCGACAACTGCCGATCGAGCCGTCGCAGGTACGCGCATGGATGCGTGGTGAGGAGTGACGACCGTGTCGGCAAGCAAGAAGAAGCCATCGATTTATGTCGTGCATGGACCGAACCTGAATCTGCTAGGAAGTCGCGAAACGGATGTCTATGGTAGTGCCACGCTCGAGCAGATCGACCGTTCTCTAGCCGATCTGGCGCGTGAACTCGGCTGTCGTATCACAAGTTTCCAGTCGAACGGAGAAGGGGAACTGGTTTCAGCGATTCAGCAGGCGCGGGGTAAGTACGACGGCCTGTTGATCAACCCCGCTGCCTACACCCACACCAGCGTGGCGATTCGCGATGCGGTGCTTGCGGTCGAGCTACCGGTCGTCGAAGTGCACATGTCGAACGTTTACCACCGCGAGGAATTCCGCCACCGCTCCTTGTTGTCCGACGTCGTCGCCGGCCAGGTCGTCGGTTTCGGAGTGGACAGTTATCTGCTCGGACTACGCGCGCTCGCCGGATTGCTCTCGCGGCCATCTCGGGATGGCGGCTGAACGTTCCCAGCTCGACGAGCTACGGTCGGCGCTAGCCGACGAACTGCGTGCCCAACCGAATCTACGCTGGAATTTGCAGGGGCTGCGCGGTGGTGCGGCGGCCTACGCGCTGACGGCGCTGGTCTCGGAGCTGAAGCGGCCGATCTTGGTGCTCGTCGCTTCGAGTGAACGCTCCGAGCGGGTTGCCGAGGGTATCCGTACGGTTCTCGGCGAACGGCGCACGAGCGATTTTCTCTCCCGCCGGGTTCATCTCTTGCCGGCGCGCGAAGCGCCGCCGCTAGAGATGGTATCGCCTCCGAGCGAAGTCGAGAGTGGGCGCAGCGCGGCTCTGTATCAGCTGGCGCAGACGAACGCGCCGATCGTGGTGGCGTCGATTCCCGCGATTGCCGCCCGCACGCCGCATCCCGAGGAGTTGTTTTCGCACGCGCCGTACCTCGTCGTCGGCGACGAACTCGAGCGCGACGAATTCATCGACCAGCTGTTGCGCCTCGGCTATCGGCGAACCGGTCTGGTCGAAGAGGCCGGCGAATTTGCCGTGCGCGGGGGGATTCTTGACATCTGGCCGCCGGGTTACGAGCTTCCGTGCCGCTGCGAACTGTTCGACGACAGTATCGAGTCGATTCGCAGCTTCGATCCGGCCGAGCAGCGTTCGGTCGAGCAAATCGAGGACTTGATCGTCCTGCCGGCGCGAAGCTTTGCCTTCGAGCGTCTTGCCGAGGCTGCCGTTCGTCGACGTGCCCACGACCGGTGCAGCGAACTGTTGCTGCCGGCCAACGAACGGCGTCGCATCGATGGAAACCTCGCCGCCGGGACCGCGTTCCCCGGAGCGGAATTGCTGTTTCCCTACGTGCTCGGACGCTCGGCTTGGATTGGAGACTACCTGCCCGACGGCAGCATGACCGTCGCCGTCAATCCGGAAGAAATCGCGTCAGCAATCAAGCAGTGGAGCAGCTCGCTCGAGGAAGCTCGCGCGGCAGTACTCGAGTCGGGAGCGTTCCATCCGGCGGTAGAAGACCTTTACGTTGCGCCGGATCGTCAGTTCGCCCTACTCGACCGTCGGCCGTTGATCGAGCTTGACGAAACCCATGCGCTCGAGTCGGGTGGTACGGCCGGCGACCGTGTATGGCGGCTGCGGTCGCTCGGCAACGAGACGTTGCAGGCCGCCCGGGCACGAGCACGGAGCCAATCCGGAGAGCAACGCTTGCGGCCGCTGATCGCCGAACTCCAGCGACTTCGCGAGTCGGGCGTTGTCTTGGTCATCCTCGCATCCGACGCGACCCAGTTGGCGCGTGTCGAGCATCTGCTCGAGCTCTGCGGCCTGGGTCGCCCGCGCCGTATCGAACGATTGGTCGACGCGGCTCGCGAACCCGCCGGCAGTTTGCTGTTGCAACAAGGAACGCTCGAAGCAGGGTTCCGCCTTGCCGACGATACCTTGGCCGTGGTGACCGACGAAGACTTGTTCGGTCGCCGGCGCCACCGGAGTCGCCGCGCGCGCGTCTCACGCGCACGGGCCCTCAGTTCGCTCAGCGAGGTGCAACCCGGCGATTTCATGGTCCACGTCGACCACGGCATCGGCCTGTACCGCGGTCTCAAGCATATGGTCGTGGGTGACACCGAAGGGGATTTCATCCACCTCGAATATGCCGGTGGAGACCGCTACTACCTGCCGGTCGACCGGATCAACCTGGTGGAAAAGTTCACCGGTGCGGCCCACGGCGGGCCGCCGTTGTCACGACTCGGTTCGCCCGCTTGGACGCGTGCGAAGAAACGCGTCCAAGAGTCGGTGCTCGCTCTGGCTGCCGAGTTGCTCGATCTAGAGGCGTTTCGCGCGGTTCACGCACGCCAACACTACGCAAGCGTAGACGCCGATTTCGAGGCCTTCGAGGCGGAGTTTCCGTTTGAAGAAACGGAAGGACAGCAGCAGGCAATCGGACAAATCGTGTCCGACCTGGGCAGCGACAAGCCGATGGACCGGGTGGTCTGCGGGGATGTCGGCTACGGCAAGACCGAGGTCGCGCTGCGGGCGGCGTATTTGACCGTAAACGGCGGCCGGCAAGTGGCTTTTCTCGTGCCGACGACGATCCTGGCCAAGCAGCATTACGATACGATGGTGCAGCGCTACGCCGATTATCCAATTCGTGTTGCGATGCTTTCGCGCTTCAACAGCCGAGTCGAAAATCGCCAGATCGTCGAGCATCTGGCCAGCGGCGGTATTGACATCGTCGTCGGTACCCACCGTTTGCTGCAAAGAGACGTCACGTTCTCGCGCCTCGGGTTGCTGGTCATCGACGAGGAGCACCGCTTCGGCGTTCGCGCGAAGGAACGCATCAAGAAGATGCGTCGTGAGGTCGATGTGCTGACGATGACGGCGACACCGATACCCAGGACCTTGCAGTTGGCCCTGTCCGGTGTTCGCGATCTCAGTTTGATCGAGACGCCGCCGATCGATCGGCTAGCGATTCGAACCTACGTTGCGGGCTACGACGAAGGATTGATCAAACGCGCCATCGAGCGTGAATTGGCCCGCGGCGGGCAGATCTTCTTCGTCCACCACCGGGTCGCGTCGATCGGCCCGATCGCACGACGCGTGGCAGAACTGGTTCCGAGTGCGCGTGTTGTTGTCGGCCACGGCCAAATGAAAGAAGCCGAGTTGGAGCGCGTGATGGTCGAGTTTTTGATGCATCAGGCCGACGTTCTGGTCTGTACTTCGATCATCGAGTCGGGACTCGACATTCCCAATGCGAACACGATCATCATCAATCGTGCCGACAGTTTTGGGTTGGCGCAGTTGTACCAGATTCGCGGACGCGTCGGGCGGTCGAGTCGCAGGGCATTCGCCTATCTCTTGGTCCCCAACGAACAGCTGATCACCGAAGACGCTCGCCGGCGGCTCGCGGTGCTGCAACAGCTCGACGATCTCGGCAGCGGCTTTCGATTGGCTGCCCACGACATGGAGATTCGGGGTGCCGGCAACCTCTTGGGGAAAGAGCAGTCCGGACACATTGCCACCGTCGGCTTCGATTTGTTCATGCGAATGATGGACGAGGCCTCGCACGAGGTCAGGGGAGAGCCAGTCACCGACAGCATCGAGCCGGAGATCGAACTCGGGGCTGGTGCGTTCCTGCCTGACGACTACGTCGACGACATCGGCGAAAGGCTGTTGTGCTATAAGCGGATGGCAAGCGCGCGCAGTCCGGCGGCGCTCGAAGCCATGGTCGAGGAACTGGTCGATCGCTTCGGTCCCATGCCGCAGCCGGCGCAGGATCTGGTGCGCATCATGGGGCTGAGGCCGATTCTCAAGAAACTTTCGGTGGAATCGCTCAAGGCCGGCGACGGGCTGGTGACGTTCAAACTGCATCCTTCCTCGTCGGTCGATCCGGAGCGGCTGGTGGAGTTGGCTACCGGCGAGCCGGAGCGCTATCGTTTGCGTCCTGGAGGCACGATGCATGTTCGCATGGATCGTGCCGACTGGAACGCGATGGTCGACGAAATCTCGGAGTTTCTCTCGTTGCTCGAAGAGACGGCGACGGGAGGCTAGGCGAGCGCAGGAGACTAGCTATGCGGGTAGAGGAGAGATCGCTCGGAACGATTCGGACGGCGCTGATGCTCGGCGTTGCCTTTGCGGTGCTAATGCCAGCGGCGCGCGCCGCGGCGGATCCGTCGCCGCGCTTGGTCGATACCGTGCTTGCCTCGGTCGACGGCGATCCGATTACGTTGCTCGATATGCGGCGTTTCGAGGGTAACCAAGCCAAGCTGCTCGCCCCCGAGGAACGCCGTGATCGTCGCGCCCTGATCGAGGCGATGGTGCGCAACCGAATGTTCGAGAAAGAATTCGAACGCAACGGGATTCACGCGGAGGATGCCGACGTTGAAGCTTACATCGACAACCGCTTGCTGCAGAGCGGATCGAGTCGTGCGGCCTTGCAAGCGGCGATCGGGCGAGTCGGCGTGAGTTGGCACGATTACTTCGAGCGTATGCGCGCCGAGGTGCAGCGATTGGCGTTGATCAACCGGGAGATCCGATCGAAAGTAAGCGTGACGCCGGAAGAGATTCGGCGCGAGTGGCAGAGCAACTCGGATTACGAAACGCACGATCGCGTCGAGATCGCCGACATCTACTTGCCGCTTCCGGCTTCGACCGACGCGCAGGCTGAGGAGGCGGCTTGGACGCAGGCTCGAGAGGTCTACGAGCTGGCACGCCGCGGACGTTTCGGCGAAGCCGCAAGGAAATACTCGCAGGGGCCAACTGCCGACACCGGAGGACACCTCGGTGTGTTCGACGTGGCATCGCTCTCCGACGTGTTCGCAAAGCAAATCGGCCGACTCGACGAAGGCCAGGTGACGGAGCCGTTCGAGGCCGATGGTGCGATTCATCTCCTCAAGCTGATCAAAAAATTCAAGCCTGGTCGGTTTCCGCTCGATGAGGTGCGCGACGACATTCGCGAGAAGCTTTACGACCAACTGTTGGAGGAGCGCTTTCAGCGGTGGATCAAAGAAGACCTCAAGAAACGTCACCACGTTACCATGCAGATGGCCGAACTCGACCGATGGCTCCGCTAGGAACGCGCGCGTCGAGGAAGTAGCGGCCTTGAAACCGATGTTGGCCGTCAGCATGGGCGATCCCGCCGGCATCGGTGCCGAGATCGTCGTCGCTGCCGCGCACGAGCCCAAGGTGCGGCGTGCCTGCCGCTTGGTGATTTTCGGCGACGCGAAACTTCTCGACTTGGCGCGGGCCGCCAAGCGGATTCCGACATCCTCGGCATCGGCGATCGTCGATGTGGTGGAACCCATCCGCTCGACTCGCCGAAGTGGCTGGCCGCGTGCCGGTCGCCGCACGGGCGAGGCCGCTTTCCGTTATCTCGAGGCGGCTGCCACGGCCGTCGCCTCGGGGCAATACGACGGCCTGGTCACCGCGCCGCTCAACAAGTACTGGCTGCACCGGGCGGGACACCCCTACGACGGCCACACGGACTACCTTTCAAAGTTGAGCGGCCATCGGGCGGTGATGATGCTGGCCGGGCGTCGCTTGCGGGTCGTCTTGGCCACGACCCACGTCGCTCTGGCACGGGTGCCGGAATTGCTGACCCCCGCTCTGATTCGGCGCTGCGCGCAAACCGCGGTGCTTCACCTGCGCCGCTACGCCGGTCTGCGCCGTCCGCGCCTGGCGGTCGCGGCGCTCAACCCGCACGCCGGTGACGGTGGGATCTTCGGCGACGAAGAACGCCGTATCATTACGCCGGCGTTGCGCAGTTTGCGTCGCAAGGGCATCGTCGCGACAGGCCCGTTGCCGGCCGATACGCTATTTGCGGCTGCCGCCGCGGGCGATTACGATGCGGTGCTTTGCATGTACCACGACCAGGCGCTCATCCCACTGAAGCTGCTCGAGTTCGGGCGCGCGGTAAACGTGTCGATGGGGCTGCCGTTCATCCGGACCTCTCCGGACCACGGAACGGCCTATGACCTGGCGGGGACCGGAAGCGCCCGCTCGGAGAGCATGAGGGAAGCGATTCTGGCGGCTGCCGAGATGGCTCGGCACAGCGTGCGGAGGGAGCAAGGGTGAAAGTCAATCCCAGCATTTACCGCGAATACGACATCCGGGGCCGGGCAGATGTCGATTACGATGCCTCCTTTGCCGAGGCGCTCGGCCGCGCCTACGGCAGCAGGCTGTTACGCGATAACATTACGCGTGCGGCCGTAGGGTGCGACTGCCGGGTGAGTTCGCCAGGCTATCACCAAGCGCTCAAGCAGGGGATCCTCTCGACCGGCGTTTCCGTCGTAGACATCGGTGAGTGTCCTACACCGCTGCTCTACTTCGCGGTCCATTTTCTCGATTTGATGGGCGGTATCCAAGTAACCGGCAGCCACAATCCGCCGGACCAAAACGGCTTCAAGATCTGCGTCGGCAAGAGCACGATTCACGGCAAAGACATTCAAGAACTGCGGCAGATGGTCGAGAGCGGACGCGCCGATAGCGGCAGCGGCAGTGAGGAAAGTTACCGTATCATTCCCGCCTACATCGGTTATCTCGAAGAGCAGTTCGGCCGTTCGGGAGAGGGCGTCAAGGTCGTGGTCGACTCGGGAAACGGCACCGGAGGGCCGGTGGGACCGCCGATCTACCGGGCGATTGGCAGCGAGGTCGAGGATCTCTACAGCCAACCCGACGGCCGTTTTCCCCACCACCACCCGGATCCGACCGTCGAAGACAACATGGCCGAATTGATCGAACGCGTGCGCAGCAGCGGCGCGCAGTTGGGAATCGCTTTCGACGGAGACGCCGATCGTATCGGTGCGGTCGACGACAACGGACGAATCGTGTGGGGCGACGAACTGATGGTGGTGTTTGCCCGCGACATTCTCGCCAAGCACCCGGGCGCGACGGTCGTCTCCGAGGTGAAGTGTTCACAGAGGCTGTACGACGATATCGCGAGCCATGGGGGCAAGGGAATCATGTGGAAAGTGGGCCACTCGCTGCTCAAAGCGAAGATGCGCGAGACCGGGGCCCTGCTTGGTGGTGAGATGAGCGGCCATCTGTTCTTTGCCGACCGCTACTTCGGTTACGACGATGCGATTTACGCCGGCGCGCGGCTGATCGAGGTGGTTGCCCGCAGCGGCCGCGGGCTGGCCGACCTGCTTTCCGATCTGCCGCCGGCGGTCTCGACCCCGGAACTGCGCATCGAGTGTCCCGACGAGATCAAGTTTCAGATCGCCGAGAAAGCCCGCGAACGTTTTCTGGCACTCGGTTACGAAATCGTCGATGTCGACGGCGTGCGCGTCAAGTTCGACGACGGTTGGGGCTTGATCCGCGCTTCCAACACACAACCGGTATTGGTGACACGATTCGAGGCCAGCAGCGAAGAATCTTTGCGCCGGGCGCGCGACGTGGTGGAGGAAGAGCTGGACAAGCTGAAGCGCGAGTTGGTGCCTGCCTAGGCGGAGGCCGACGGAGTTTGTGACCCGCCGCATCGTCGTCAAAGGAGCCCGCGAGCACAATCTGCAGGATCTCGATGTTGCGATTCCTCGCGACCGCTTGACCGTGATCACCGGGCTGTCGGGTTCCGGCAAATCGTCGCTTGCGTTCGATACGATCTACGCCGAGGGGCAACGCCGTTACGTCGAGTCGTTGTCCGCTTACGCGCGTCAGTTTCTCGATCAAATGGAGAAACCCGACGTCGACTCGATCGAAGGCCTTTCCCCCGCGATCGCCATCGAGCAGAAGACCGCCAGCCGCAGTCCGCGTTCGACCGTGGGAACCGCTACCGAGATCTACGATTACCTGCGGCTGCTCTTCTCGACCGTCGGCAAGCCCCACTGCTTCGATTGCGGTCGGCAAATCGCTTCGCAATCGGTCGCACAGATCGGCGATCGCCTGCTCGAACTCGGTGCCCGCACGAGAATTCAGTTGCTTGCGCCGGTCGTGCGCGATCGCAAGGGCGAATACCGCCGCGAGTTGGCCGATCTACGAAAACGCGGATTCGTTCGCGCCCGTATCGACGGTGAAGTCGTCGAGCTCGATAGCGACATTCGACTGGCCAAGAACCTGCGTCACACGATCGAAGTCGTGGTCGACCGGTTGATTCTTCGTCCCGGTGTGGAACGGCGCCTGGCCGACTCGCTGGAGATCGCACTGCGCCTGGGCGACGACGTGGTAATCGTCGTCAGCAAACGCGCGGGCAGCGGCTCACGCGAAACCGAGCGCATGTTCAGCCGGCGTTTTGCGTGCCCGGATTGCGGCGTTTCCTATCCCGAACTCAGTCCAAGGCTATTTTCTTTCAACAGTCCGCAAGGAGCCTGTCCCGGATGCCAGGGGGTCGGCAAGGCCGCGACCTTCGACGTCGATCGCATTGTCGTCGCCGGCGATCGTTCAGTTCGCGCCGGCGCGATCGGTCCCTGGGGCAAACGCTTGGCGGAGAAATACCGGCGTTCGATCGCTTCTCTGTTCCGCGCTTACGAAACCGATGTCGACACACCCTTGGAGCGACTGCCGGCGCCTCTGCGCCAGCACCTCTTGTTTGGCGCGGGCGCGACCGCAGTCGAGGGGAGAGCCAGAGCGGCGCGGTTTGCGGGGATCGTTCCGATCTTGATGCGACGCTACCGCGAGTCCGAATCGGACTGGGTTCGAGGCGAGCTCGAAAAGTATATGAGCGAGCGGGTCTGTTCGGACTGCCAAGGCCGCCGTCTGCGTCGCGAGGCCTATCACGTGCTGTTCGGCAAGCACTCGATCGCCGACATCGGAGCGATGCCGGTGGCGAAGGCCGCCGACGCGCTGGCCTCGGTCAATTTGGCGCGACGCGAGCATGAAATAGCACGCTTGGTGCTGCGGGAAATCGCCGAACGCCTGTCGTTCATGTGCAACGTCGGGCTCGACTACCTCAGCCTGGACCGCCCGACGGCGACACTTTCCGGCGGGGAAGGACAACGTGTGCGCTTGGCGACGCAGATCGGTGTCGGCCTGTCCGGGGTACTTTACGTCCTCGACGAACCGTCGATCGGGCTTCATCCGCGGGATAACGCACGCCTGCTTGCGAGCCTGCGGAGCCTGACCGAGCGCGGTAATACGGTGATCGTCGTCGAGCACGACGCGGACACGATTCGCGCGGCCGATCACGTGATCGACATGGGGCCGGGCGCGGGCCGTCACGGCGGCTCGATTGTGGCGCAGGGCAGCGCGGACGATGTGGTCGACGACGACGAGTCTCTCACCGGACGTTTTCTCTCTGGTGCGGAATCGATTCCGGTGCCGTCGGCTCGGCGTAGCAGCAAGACGCCGTGTCTGACCGTGTGCGGTGCGCGTCTAAACAACCTCAAGCATGTTACCGCCGAGTTTCCGATCGGTCGCATGACCTGCGTTAGCGGCGTGTCGGGTTCGGGAAAGAGTTCGCTGGTGGTCGACACCCTCTATGCGGCGCTGGCGGCCAGGCTGCACGGCGCCGAAACGGTGATCGGACCCTGCGACGGAATCGAAGGCGTCGAGCACGTCGACAAAGTGATCGATATCGACCAGGCGCCGATCGGCCGGACGCCGCGCTCGAACCCGGCGACCTACACCGGACTGTTCTCCGATGTCCGTGATCTTTTCGCGATGCTTCCCGAGGCACGCATGCGCGGTTACGAAGCAGGCCGCTTTTCTTTCAACGTCCGCGGCGGACGCTGCGAGAACTGTTCGGGCGACGGATCGATCCGTGTCGAAATGCAATTTCTGCCCGACGTTTACGTTACCTGCGACGTCTGCGGGGGACGTCGTTACAACCGTG
>CAZJCO010000044.1:0-12485 GCA_964544375.1 uncultured Myxococcales bacterium | reverse complement strand
CTGCCCGACGTTTACGTTACCTGCGACGTCTGCGGGGGACGTCGTTACAACCGTGAAACCCTCGAGGTCCGCTACAAAGGGCGCAACATCGCCGAGGTGCTCGACATGACGGTCGTCGAAGCGCTGGAGTTCCTCAGCAGTATTCCGGCGGCCAAACGCAAGTTGGAGACGCTCGAGTCGGTCGGGCTCGAATACATTCACCTGGGTCAGTCGGCGACGACGCTTTCCGGCGGCGAAGCACAACGGATCAAATTGGCAAGAGAACTGGCGCGGCGCGCGACCGGACGGACGGTCTACATTCTCGACGAACCGACCACCGGCCTGCACTTCGCCGACGTCAAGAAGTTGCTCGAAGTACTCGGACGGCTGGTCGATGCCGGCAATACGGTTGTCATCATCGAGCATCATATCGACGTCATCAAGACGGCGGACTACGTGATCGACCTCGGGCCCGAGGGCGGTGAGGAAGGTGGTCAAATCGTGATCGCCGGAACGCCGGAAGAAGTTGCCGCGTGCAGGGATTCCCACACCGGTCGCTTCCTGGCTTCGGCGCTTCCCGGAGCGGCTGCCTGAGACCTTGCGTCAAGCGGCGCAAAGGACGGTTGAAACGCCGAGCGTGCTGGCCTATATAATCTAGACAAAGATGTCCAGATTATCCCCACCCGCCGATTCTCAGGGCTTCGTCTACATGGACTACCAGGCGACGACGCCGGTCGACGCACGCGTACTCGAGGCGATGTTGCCGTGTTTCCGCGAGCACTACGGCAATCCGGCGAGTCGCACGCACGCCGCCGGTTGGAGAGCTGCCGAGCTCGTCGACCGCGGTCGCCAGCAGATCGCCGAACTGATCGGTGCGCGGCCGAAGGAAATCGTCTTCACCAGCGGGGCGACCGAGTCCGACAACCTGGCGATCAAGGGGACGCTCGGATTCTACCGCGAACGCGGCAACCACATCGTCACCGTGCGCAGCGAGCACAAAGCGGTTCTCGATCCCTGCCGCGCGCTCGAGCGTGCTGGCGTGGCCGAGGTGACCTACCTCAAGCCGGCTCGCAACGGTCTAGTCGATCTCGACGAGCTGCGTTGCGCTCTGACCGACCGAACCGTGTTGGTGTCGGTGATGCACGTGAACAACGAAATCGGCGTCGTCCAAGCGATCGCCGAGATCGGCGAAATCTGCCGGCAGCGTGGCGTATTGTTCCACTGTGATGCGGCGCAGTCGCTCGGCAAGCTGGAGATCGACGTAGATCGCATGAAGCTCGATCTGTTGTCGCTCTCGGCACACAAAACCTACGGACCGAAGGGGATCGGCGCTCTTTACGTGCGTGCACGCAATCCGCGCGTGCGACTCGAGCCGCGGGTCGACGGTGGCGGCCACGAACGGGGCCTGCGTTCGGGTACCCTCAACGTCCCCGGCATCGTCGGCTTCGGCGCGGCTTGCGAGATTGCGGCGTCCGAGATGCACGAGGAAGAAGAGCGCATCCTCTCCTTGCGCGAGCGGCTGCGGCTGCGGCTGCTCGAAGAGCTCGACGAAATCGTCATCAACGGAGACGTCGAGCGGCGGCTGGCGGGGAACCTCAACGTGAGCTTCGCCTACGTCGAAGCGGAATCGCTGCTGATGGGCCTACGCGATATCGCCCTGTCGTCTGGCTCGGCCTGTACGTCGGCCTCGCTCGAACCCTCGCACGTTCTGCGAGCGATCGGCGTGAGCGACGAGTTGGCCCATGGATCGGTTCGCTTCGGGCTCGGCCGCTTTTCCACCGAGCGGGAGGTCGATTACGTCGCCGGCCGCGTGGTCGAAGAAGTCCGCCGCCTGCGCCGGCTGTCGCCGCTGTACCGGCCGCCGAGAGCCGAGGTGCCGGCGCCCGGCGCTGCCGGGGAGCGGCACTAGATACTTCAAAGGAGGCATTGCGTACCATCATGATTACCATCACCGAGAAGGCCGCCGGAAAGATCCGCGACTGCGTCGCCGAAGCCCACGGGGTCTCGAGTGGACTTCGCATCAAAGTCGTCGGCGGAGGTTGCTCCGGGCTGCAGTACAAGCTCGACCTCGACAGTGAGCACAAAGGCGACAAGATCTTCGAACGAGACGGCGCCCGGCTCTACGTCGATCGAAAGAGCTACCTCTACATCAACGGTACCGAGATCGACTACCGCGACGGGCTGCAAAACGCCGGCTTTTCGTTGAGCAATCCGAACGTCAAGCGGACCTGCGGGTGTGGCGAGTCCTTCGTCGTCTGACGCGTCTCGTCAAGAACGACCGCCGCAACTTTACGAATTCGATTGCCCTTTGCCCCCCAATTGTGGCATTCTGCTAGGCGCTCTTGGCAGGAGCACGAGCGGGCTAGCTTGCTCGCCCGTGTTCCGTTGCGCCGGGGGTGGTGGTTGTACGTGGTCGTCGGAGCCCGGCTCCGGCGAGAGACACCCTTGGGGTGTTGGTGGAGCGTGCGGTGCGATGACGGAGGCGAGGTCATCGACCGCCGGCTGTGGGTGTGAGGGGTGTATCGATGGCGGATGCAGATCAAGAGCGTCAGCAGGCGGAAGACCGTCTAAATGACATCTTTGAACCGAATGTCCTATTACCGATCCAGTTTTTCGCAGCGCTGAAACGCAAACAGTACTCCTGCGGAGAGCACCGGCTGGTGCGTGCGATCATGCAGGACGCGGTGGAGTGTTTCCAGAAGCATGTCCACGCGCGCGACAACAAGCGCAGGCAACTCTACTTGGATGCCGAGGCCTGGATTTCGACGGACGAGGACGTGGGGCCGTTTTCGTTCAACAACGTTTGCGATTTGCTCGGCGTCAATTCCGACTACCTGCGCGAGGGGCTGTTGGCCTGGCGTGATCGCGAGCGCACCCGCCGGCGCGCACGGCTACTGCACACGCCGCGACGTCGCTTGCTGCGCGACGCGGCGCGAATCAATCCGCCGGCGTCTCTCAAAACGCCAGAATTCGGACTCGAAATCGAGTACTGAAGCGGCGTCGCGAGGCGCCGCCGGTCGCGTAAAAACGGCGGCGTCTCACCACATCTTGCCCGTACTGTGGGCAAACTCTCGAACCCGGCAGCGCCGGGACGGTCAGTCTTTCACTGCCCGACCGTGCTCCCTGCGCGGGTCGATTGCCAGATAGCCGGCGAGCCAGCGCACGCCCAGATAAAAGGGAATCGTATCGAGTAGCGCCGCGGTGAATTTGAAGACGTATCCCGAGGCGATCAAGACGACGATTTGTTCTCTCGCCGATCGGTCGGGATCGAGCGGCAAGGCCCCGGCGTAGTAGTGAGTAATCAGAATGACGGAGACCGTGTCGACGAGTTGGCTGACCATGGTCGAACCGTTGTTGCGCAGCCACAGGTGACGCCCCGCGGTCACGCGCTTCCAAAAGTGGAACAGATAAACGTCGACGAACTGCGCGGTCAGATACGCGATCATCGAAGCGCTGACCGCGCCGAACGCCAAGCGCCGGACTTCGAAGAAGGCGGTCGCGGAATGCTCGACGGCTCCGCCCGGGCCGGGCAACACGCCGCCCAGCCAGAGCACGGCCATGACCCACATGTTGAGCAGCAGGCCTACGAGAACCACCGCATTGGCACGGCGACGGCCGTAGAATTCCGACAAGAAGTCGGTACACAAAAACGTCACCGGGTAGGGGAGAACGCCGACGGCCAGTACCATCGGCACATGATACCCGAACAACGGAAAGCCGAACGACAGGTCGATAAAGCGGGTAATGCCGAGAATGTTGAGCATCGCCAGGGTGCCGAGGAAGAGGCCGGCGAGTATCAGGAAGACGTGTTCTCGGCGTCGCGCGAGCGTGTCCTCGGCCGTCGTGCGAGCGGCTTCGGGTCCGTACATTGCGATTTCCATGCTCTAGCCTTAGCGGGTTCCCACGCGGGTTGCGATTTT
Organism: uncultured Myxococcales bacterium; assembly: GCA_964544375.1. Lineage (GTDB taxonomy): Bacteria > Desulfobacterota > Binatia > UBA1149 > SPBQ01 > CAZQYE01. Next base: position 8,586 of record CAZJCO010000044.1, on the reverse strand, counting down.
CCGTGCCTCGGCCTCGCTTGCAACGCAGGCGGCGCTTGCTCGAGGCTGCGCGGAGCACCGACGATCGTTGACGGCCCGGATCGATTGCCATAAACCGAGCTTAACAGGAGTCGAATCATGGACATCAACATTCGCAAGGCCAGCAGCGGACTGTCGGCAGATTTGATCATCGTTCCCGTGATTCAAGGCGGGGAAAACGCTGGGGGCGTCGGCCAACTGGCAGCGCCGGCGCGTGCTGCTGTGGCCGCACGAGTGCAGCGTACGGGTTATCGCGCGAAGAAGGGCAAGGTTCTGGCGGTGCAAACCGAGGCCGGCGACGTGTTGCTTTCGGGACTCGGCGAAAAGCCCGACGTCGAGTGCTACCGGCGTGCGGTTGCGGCAGGCCGGACGGCGGCCGCCAGCATCCGAGCCAAGACCGTCACGGTCGTTCTCAGCGGCAGCGCCGCGGCTAGCAACTGTGCCGCCGCCGCGGTCGAAGCTTTCCTTCTCGCCGGATACCGCTTCTCGAAATACCGGGCGGTCGACGATGCCGACTACGCTGGGCCCGAGACGCTGACGGTTGTTACGAAAGGCGACGGCGGTCGGCGTGGCCGTGCGGTCGTCGACCGAGCGACGACGATTGCCGACGCGGTATTTTTCGCTCGCGACTTGATCAACGAAATGTCGAGTGTGAAGACGCCTTCTTTCCTGGCCAAGACCGCCAAGCAGACCGCACGAGAAAACGGTCTTGCCTGCGAGGTCTGGCAGAAGGACAAACTTCGTAAAGAGAACATGAACGGGATCCTCGCGGTATCGGCGGGGAGCAGCGAACCCGGCGCCTTCATCCGGCTGCGATACACCCCGAAACACCGGGCCAAAGCCAACGTGGCGATTGTCGGTAAGGGCATCACCTTCGATTCGGGCGGACTTTCGCTCAAGCCGGCCAAGTCGATGGAGTGGATGAAGCAGGACATGTCGGGAGCGGCGGCGGTGCTCGGCGTGATGAAGGCGGTTGCCGCGCTGAAACTTCCAGTGGCGGTGACGGGGTACGTAGCTGCCGCCGAAAACATGCCGGGAAGCGGCGCGCAAAAACCCGGCGATATCATTCGTTATCGCAACGGCAAGACCGCCGAAGTTCTCAATACGGACGCCGAGGGACGCCTGGTTCTTGCCGACGCGCTGTGCGTTGCCGCCGAGGACAACCCCGACTGTATCATCGACCTGGCAACGTTAACCGGAGCCTGCATGGTGGCCCTGGGGGTCGACGTCGCCGGCATCATGGGGAACGACAAGAGCTTGGTAAACGCGCTGCTGCGGCACGGGCGCGAAAGCGGAGAGCTTCTCTGGCAACTGCCCTTGGTGGAGGACTACGTCGAAGACATCCGGTCGAGCACAGCCGACATCAAGAACATCGGTGGCGGCTGGGGCGGTACGATCACAGCGGCGCTCTTCCTCCGTTCGTTTGTCGGCGACGCCAAGTGGGCCCACATCGACATCGCCGGTCCTGCGTTTGCGGAGAAAGCGAAGCCGCTCGCCCCGCGCGGCGGTACCGGTTTCGGTATCCGCGTACTGCTCTCCTATTTGTCGTCGCTCTGAGGGGGACCGGCCGCGGCCGCGTCCTCGGACGGCTCCTGCAGGAAACGGCGGCGAACGAAGGCCAGCGCCGTGTCGCGGTCCGATAGGGTCCCTTCGAGCTGCCGGTCTTCGACCTCGCGCAGGATCCGTCGAAATAGCGGCCCCGGCTGTAATCCCATTGCCTTCAGGTCGTGCCCGCTGACCAGGCGCTGTGGGCGGACCGGTTCCTCGGCAAACGTCTCCAGCGCTTGTTTGAAGAACTCGTAATGCGTCAGATCTCGATTCGAGGCCATCGCGTCGATCCGGGTGAGTTCGAGCAATTCTTCGATGCCGTGTTGGCGTAAGAATCGTTTGCGCGTCGCGACTTTCATTTTAGCGGCGACGCAGTGGCGCAGGTGCTGGTCGACGAGCCAAGCGACGCGGTCGCTGACGGCGTTGCTCAGGCGCAAACGCTGGCAGATCGCGGTCGCCATTTCGGCGCCGACGACCGTGTGGCGGTAGAACGTCAGGCGGCCGTCGTGCTCGGCTACGCACGCCGGCTTGGCGACGTCGTGCAACAGTGCGCCGAGTGCCAGCGTGAGTGAACAGCCGGGCGGCAACTGCTCGATTGCCAACATCGTGTGGACGAATACGTCGCCTTCGGGATGAAAGTTCTGGGGCTGCGGGCAGCCCTGCATTGCCGAGACTTCGGGCAGTACGTGCTCGAGCAAGCCGCTCGCGTCGAGTAGCTCAAAACCCCGCCGGGCTGCGCCTTCGGTAAGAATTTTGCAGAGTTCGTCTCCGATCCGCTCGGCCGATACGTCGGTGATGCGCGCGCATTCGCCGGCGATCGCCTCGAACGTCTGTTGTTCGATGTCGAAACCGAAACGTGCGGCAAAACGTACCGCGCGAATCATCCGAAGTCGGTCTTCTTGGAAGCGCCGTGCGGGCTCGCCGACCGTGCGAATTCGACCGGCTTCGAGATCGCGGCGACCGCCGGCGTAATCGAAGATCTCGCCGCTCAGGGGATCTTCGAACATCGCGTTGATTGTAAAGTCCCGTCGCTCGGCGTCTTCCCGCGCATCGGTAAAACGGACCGAATCCGGATGGCGCCCGTTGCTGTAGGACCCGTCGTGACGGAACGTAGCGACGTCGAAGTTCGTTCCATCGAGCGTGACGACGATGATACCGAAGCGTTTCCCCACTGCCGAGGTCTGCTCGAACAACGCCTCAATGTGCTCGGGTCGGGCCGAGGTTGCGATGTCGTAGTCGGTCGGCTCTTCGCCCAGCAGGCGATCGCGTACGCATCCCCCGGCGAACAGGGCTTGATGGCCCGCCTGGCTCAGGCGACGGACGACTTCGACGGCGCGTTCCCGGATCATATCGGACAATCGTCCCACGAGCGGCGGCGCCAGGTCAAACGTCGGGGCTTTGGCGCAATTTGTCAGCCGCCCAAATTTTCGGCACGATGCTCGACCGTGGGGCAAGCTGCAACCATGCTATCGCGACTTCCCTCGGTCGATCGTGTGGTCGAATCTGGGCCGGCACGCGCGTTGCTGGAGTTGTACGCGCGCGCGCGCGTGGTCGAGGCGGTCCGTCGTGAGCTCGACCGTCTGCGCGGCGATCTGCTCTCTGGCCGGAGCTTGCCGGAGGCGGATCTGTCCCCCGAGGCAATCTGCCGGTGCTCGGCCCAGTGGCTGGCCGAACTTGGTCGCGTGCGGCTGCGTCCGGTGATCAATGCCACCGGAATCCTGGTCCACACGAACCTGGGTCGGGCCGAGCTGGCCGAGTCCGCCGCGCACGCCGCAAGCACGGCGGCGCTTTCTGCCTGCACCCTGGAGTACGATCTCGAGAACGGCGTGCGTGGCGACCGAGACCGATTGGTCGAAGAGCACTTGCAGGTCCTTTGCGGGGCCGAAGCGGCGACCGTCGTCAACAACAACGCGGCCGCCGTGTTGTTGGTACTCAACACCCTGGCGCGCGACCGCGAAGTCCCGGTATCGCGGGGCGAACTGATCGAGATTGGAGGCTCGTTCCGGATTCCCGACATCATGGCCAAGAGTGGTGCGCGTCTGCGCGAGATCGGCACGACGAACCGCACCCACGCTTACGATTACGAACGTGCGATCGGTCCACAGACGGCAATGCTACTCAAGGTGCACTCGAGCAACTATCGGATCGTCGGTTTTACCGCTTCGGTGACCCTCGAGCAGCTGCGTGAAATCGCCGACCGACACCAGCCTATGGTGGTGGCCGAAGACTTGGGCGCCGGCGCGCTGGTCGATTTGCGCCGGTGGGGCTTTGCCGAAGAGCCGGTGGTTGCCGATCGGATTGCCGCCGGTGCCGACGTGGTGACGTTCAGTGGCGACAAGCTGCTGGGTGGGCCGCAGTGCGGTCTGATTGCCGGACGGCAACAACTGATCGATCAAATCCGCCGTAACCCACTCAAACGTGCGCTGCGTTGCGACAAGATGACGCTGGCGGCGCTGGAAGAAACACTGCGAATCTATCGCTTGGATCCTGCTCCGTACCGGCGGATTCCGGTGCTGGCCGCGTTAGCCCGACCGCTCGAGAACGTCGAGCGCGCCGCTAGGAAGGCCGCCGAACTTCTGCAGGGGGTACTCGGCGAGGATTACCGCGTTACGGTCGAGCCGTCCGAAGCGCGCGCCGGTAGCGGTTCACAACCGGAGGTTTCGATCGCTTCCTATGCGGTCGCGATTGCTTCGACTTCGCGTTCGCCCGAGGCGACGGCCGCGCGTTTCCGCCGCAGTGATCCGCCGATCATCGGTCGCATCGAAGGCGGACGCTTTTTGCTCGATCTGCGTGCCGTCGCCAGAGCAGAACTCCTGGTTCCCGGCATTTCATGAGAGCGATCGTCGGCACCGCCGGGCACATCGATCATGGAAAGACGGCGCTGGTTAGGGCGCTCACGGGAATCGAGACGGACCGGCTTCCGCAGGAGCGTCAGCGCGGCATTTCCATCGAGTTGGGCTTTGCCTATCTCGATCTGCCCGGCGGAGACCGGGCGGGGATCGTCGACGTTCCCGGCCACGAGCGTTTTATTCGTCAAATGCTTGCCGGCGCACAGGGCTTTGACCTGCTTCTGCTCGTGGTCGCGGCCGACGACGGGGTAATGCCGCAGACCGAAGAGCATTTCGAGATCTGTCATCTCCTGGGTGTCAAAGACGCGCTCATCGCGATCACCAAAACCGACTTGGCCGATGCCGGGCGTATCGCCGACGTGCGCGACGAAATCGAGATCCTGGTCGCCGGCACGGAGTTCGCGGGAGCGCCGGTGTTCGAAGTATCGGCCGCCAACGGTCACGGAGTGGCCGAACTGCGGGAGGCGTTGGTGGCGGCTCTCTTGCGTAGCGAGCGACCCCAAGGGGAGGGTCCTTTTCGTTTGCCGATCGATCGGGCCTTCGTCCTCAAAGGCCACGGCCTCGTGATCACCGGCACCGCGACCGGCGGGACCGTAAAGGTTGGAGACGAACTTACGGTCGTGCCAGGCGGTCGTACGGTGCGGGTACGCGAGATCCAAGTCCACGAGCGGCCGGTCGAGCAAGCCAGTGCCGGCCAGCGTGTGGCGCTGAACCTGGCCGGTATCGATCGAGAGGAGGCGCGTCGCGGACACTGTTTGGTAGCCTCCGGCGTGCGCTCCGAAACCACCCGTCTCGACGCGGCCATCGAAATCCGACCCTCGGCCGGGCGACCGGTACGTTCGCATCAGCGCGTCCGGATTTACCTTGGGACCAGCGACCGCAGCGGTCGATTACTGTGGTTGGGCGACTCTTCGAGCGTTGCACCGCGCGGCCGAGGATACGCGCAGATTTCGATTGCCGAACCGATCGTGGCCTTCAGTGGGGACCGCTTTGTGTTGCGAGACGAAACCGCCAGCCGGACGCTCGGTGGAGGTACCGTGCTGTTGGCGCGGGCGCGGCGCCATCGCGGCGATCGTGAAGAAGTCGCCCGACGTCTCGAGCGTCTCGCAACGGGCAACGAGGACGAGCGCGTTGTAGCGTTTCTCGACGGAGCCGAGGGACTCGGCTTGGCTCCGGCGGAAGTCGCCGTGGAGCTTGGCCTTTCGCCGGAAGCGATTCTGTCTTTGGCGCGATCCTCGAAAGACATCGAAGGGATTCCTCCCGGCGATCCGGTATTGCTCGTATCGTCGGAGCGCTTGCGGCGCTGCCGGCAGGAATTGGTGCTGGCCGTGCGGCAATACCACCAAGCGAACCCGAGCAGTCCGGGGATCGAGCTCGAGCGCCTGAGGGATTCGCTTTCGTTTTCTCTCGACGCGCGCCAGTTGCGAATCGTCGTCGAATCCTTGATCGGCGACCGCAGCCTGATCCGTAATGCGGGCCGCGTGGCGTTTCCGGATCATCGCGCGAGCGTTCGCTCGCAGGACGAAGCGTTGGCGGTGAAGATTTTCGACCTCGTACGCGAAGGCGGAATGACTCCACCGTCTCTCAAACAGATCGAGGAGCAGGCCAAGGTTCCACTGAAGAAAGTCGCCGAGATCGTGGCCGTCCTAGTCCAGCGCGGAGATCTCGTCAAGGTGTCGCCGGAACTCGTTTTTTCGGCGGACGTGCTCGAGAAGATCGAACACCGATTGCGCCGGGCCTTGAGCGACGGCGGCAGCATTACCGCGGCCGCTTTTCGCGATTTGATCGGTGCTAGTCGCAAGTATTCCATCCCATTGCTCGACTATTTCGATCGTCGCGGCGTAACCGTTCGCCAAGGCGACTACCGGCGGCTACGATCGGACGGGTCGACGGAGAACGGTTGATGACGGCGAAGGCAAAAAGACCGACAAAGGATGCAGCGCCGATTCGTCTGACCGAGTGTGTGCAAGGCGGTGGTTGAGCCGCCAAACTCGGTCCGGAGGATCTGAGCACAATCCTGGCTGCGATCCCGCGGGCGCGGGGGGAGCAGTTGCTGGTTGGCACCGAGACCAGCGACGACGCCGGGGTGTTTCGCCTGCGATCGGACCTGGCGATCGTCAATACCGTCGATTTCTTTACGCCGTTGGTCGATGATCCCTATGCTTTTGGTCAAATTGCTGCCGCCAACGCGCTCAGTGATGTCTACGCGATGGGCGGGCGGCCGATGACCGCGCTCAATATCGTCGGTTTCCCGGATGGGCGCCTACCGGCCTCGGTGCTGACGAGTATTCTTCGAGGAGGCGCCGAGCGGGTCGAGCGGGCCGGCGCTTTCGTCGTTGGCGGTCACACCGTGGTCGATCCCGAGTTGAAGTATGGTTTGGCGATTACCGGTGTCGTTCATCCGGACCGCTTGGTACGAAACGGCGGCGCCCGTGCGGGCGACGAACTGGTGTTGACCAAGCCGCTTGGGACCGGAATCGTCGCGACCGGGATCAAACGGGGCGCCACCAGCCGGCAGGAAACCGAAATCGCCACCGCGACGATGGCCGCACTCAACGCCGAAGCCGGCAAGTTGTTGCATCGTTGCCAGGCGCACGCCTGCACCGACATCACGGGCTTCGGCCTGGCGGGACACGCCGCCGAAATGGCCGCCGCTTCCGAACGCGTGCGGCTCGAGTTCGACGCCGACGCGATTGCTCTACTGCCGGGAACCGCGCGCCTGGCGGAGTCCGGATTCGTAACCGGCGGATCGAAGCGAAACCGGCAATTCCTGGCGCACAAGCTGTCGCTTGGGGAGATTCCTCTGGCGATCGCGGAGGCCGTGGTCGATCCCCAGACCTCCGGTGGTTTGCTTGTCAGCCTTGCCGCCGAGCGCGCCGCCGAGTATGTTGCTCTGCTCAAGAAACAAGGCGTCGTCGCCGGCGTCGTCGGCCGCGTCGTCGAGCGCGCCCAGCGCTCCCGCGTCCTCGTTCGTTTCGTCTGAGGCGAAGCGCCGTGCGGTGCGGACTCGCGCAGGCGCTTGCCAGCGTCGCGTTGGCCGACTAGGTTTGGGGACACCGCCGTGCCGCGTGACGGCGACGGGACTCAAGGGGTGATACAACGATGAGACGAACCAACGATGCGGTGACGATGATCTTGCTAGGGACGATGGCCGCTGCCTTGCTCATCGCAAGCGGATGTCAACAGAAGCCGGCTCGATCCCTAGGGAGCGCGAAGCCCGCGGTCGAGCAGGGGGCAGTGATCGCGCGTTACGCCGGCAATACCTTTACCGAGGCCGACCTGAAGGAAGCGGTCGCGACGCTGAATCCACGCGCGCGCAAGTCACTCGACGACGTTGAACGTCGCAAACAGTTCGTCGAAAACCGCATCCTTTCGGATCTGATCTATCGCCAGGGGGAGACCCAGGGCTTCGCGGACGACGCCGATATTCAGCGCCAGGTGCGGGATCTCGAGCGGCGGTTAGTGATTCAGAAGGTCATGCAGTCGCACCAGAGCGCCCCCGTGAGCGATCAAGAAGTGCGGTCTTACTACGACTCTCATGCAGACGAGTTCTCCGGCGACCGCGTCAAGGCGAGCCACATCTTGGTCAAAGAAGAGTCGCTGGCAAAGGATATCCTGGCACAACTGCGAGAAGATCCGAGCCGATTCGAGCAGCTGGCCGCGGAGCATTCGATCGACCGGTCGAACGCGAAGAACGGCGGCGACTTGGGGATGTTCGGCCGTGGCAGGATGGTGAAAGAGTTCGAGACGGCCGCTTTCGGCTTGACCGAGGACGGACAGATTTCCGACATTGTGAAGACGCGTTTTGGTTACCACATCATCAAGCGAAACGGGCGCGAAGACGGTGCCGTCAAGCCCTTCGACGAGGTCAAAGAACAGATTCGTATTCGTCTGATCAATGAAAAGCGGCGGGTGCAGACGCAGGAGTTCCTCGAAAAGATCAAGCGCGATGCCGGCTACCAGCTCGACGAGGAAGCATTGGCGGCCGCCTCGATTCGCGGTGGCGATCCGGGCAACGCGGACTGAAGCGACCTTCCTAGAGATCGGTAGCGAAGCTGGTTCGAAGACCCCCGCGGTCCTCGGCGATCACGACGATCCGTCGCAGCTCGTCTGGCGAATCGGGCCGCGGGCACTGTAACGCGACCGTCCGCTCCGTCTTCTGACCTCCCGA